>JAMCQQ010000063.1 GCA_023379515.1 Actinomycetota bacterium | reverse complement strand
TGGCGGAAAAATTGGGTTTATCAGCATCAATCCGCCCGCCCTGTAAAACAATTCTTCTGATAAAATGCCCGCATGTGTAGCCCCAAATACATAAACAGAGCCTTTATTTAGTATGCAATTAGTAATAATATCTGCTGACTTTTTTATATTTTCCGTCTGGGTCTCATATATTTTTTTTACATTATCTATAACAAATTCAAAATATTTTTCTATATACATAAAACTCCTTTATGCTCTTCATGTATTACTAATTGCTTTTTATCAAAGATAAAATTTCTTCGTTTAATAAAACGGCGGCATCTCTGTCAACTAACATAGTAATATCCTGATGGATTTTAAGAATTGAAGCTGGCAGCTCATTATTAATGGGCCCCTCAATGATTCTCTTTACTATCTCACCCTTCTCCCTGCCAGATGCCATGATTAATATTTTTTTCGACTTGAATATATTTAAGATGCCTATGGTTAAAGCATATTTCTGATTCAGCTCTCCAGCATTATATTTAACCTTGTTTTTCGTTATGGTGGTGCTTTTAAGCTCCACTAATCTTACCCTGCTTAAAAAATCACTGCCAGGTTCATTAAAACCTATATGGCCGTTGTCCCCTATTCCCAAAATTGTCAAATCAATTCCGCCTTCTTCTTTTATTTTGGCTTCATAATCATTGCATTCCTGTAAAAAATCCTTATTTTCACTGTCAAAATAATACATTTTTTTCATTTTTACATGGTCGCAGAGATATTTATCTATGAAGTTCCTGAAGTTGATTTTAGACTTATGGGAAATAGGATAATACTCATCTACCAGAAACCCGGTAATTTTCGAAAAGTCTACCTCATTATTTCTATATTTATCCACTATCTTATTGTATAAAAGCATTGGAGTTTTCCCTGTTGGAAAAGCAATTGTTTTTACTTCTTCATTTTCTATAAGATTTTTTATTATAAATACTGCCCTGTCAGACAATGATTCATAATCTTTCTCTATTATGAGCCTCATTTTTTTCCTACCATTTTCTATATACCTTTTCCATATATGATTCATAAACCTTATCATTATGATTTTTTTCAGATCCTGCTGCAGTCGGCGAAATAAAGACATCCAGTTTTTTCCCTCTTGCTGTTAAAATTGCTGCAGTCTCAGCTACAAGCGACATTGAAATGACAATGCTTGTAATAGTTGATGCAGGTGCAACCTTGTATTTTAAGTTTTCAACTTCAACCAGGCAGTCTTCAACAGGTGCATGATTATCTATGACTATGTCAGCAATATCTCCAAGTCTTTTACCGCTGGAATGAGTTGGTTTTGATATCTTAAGATATGCCTTATTTGTAATACCTATTACTTTTAAACCTCTTTCCTTACATAAAAGAGCCATTTCAACTGGTGCAGCATTAACTCCACCATGAGAAAATATAATGATCGAGTCTTCCCTGCTCATATTAAAACTTTTTAATATCTCCTTTACGTATCCTTCCTGTCTCTCTATCCAGAGAAGTTCCCTTGTTCCGCCTATTCCTGCAACATTGCTCCACATCAAACGGTTATCTGTAATAGGTTGTAACCCTACAAAAGTACCATATCTTGGGAAAACATCCATACAAGGCAAAACTGAGTGACCGCTTCCAAACAAATAAACAAATCTTTCTTTTTCCAAAGAATCAGCCATTATTATGGCAGCTTTTTTAATTTGTGTTATTTCTTCAACTGCGAGTTCTTTAATAACATCTTGAATTTTTTCCAAAAAAACTTCGCTTGACATTTTTTACCTTTCTTTTTATTAAAATTATTTTAAGACCAAACATTAACTCCTAAAAATCCTGATTTTAGGATCTTCCTCTATTCTGAAACATTGCGCATATTTAAAACCAGCTTCAATCCCCCTAAGTCTTGCCAAAGACTTGTAATAATCTATATAAGGGAACATACTCAAGGACTTGTTTAAAAAATCATAGCCTGAAACTGCCGACTCCCACTTTTCCATTTGTTTTTCTGTATCCACATACACATTTGGCATAAAATTGTAATTGTCCTCCCAGTTTTCGGTAAACAGAACATTCTCAACCTTATGAGCCGGATAACTGGTTTTAATATTATTTAATTCAGACAGGAAAACAGCTTCAGATACAACTTTATGCACTACCATGTGATCCTTGTGCATGCTTTCTTTCCAATGCGTTACAACAACCTGGGGTTTTAAAGCTCTTATTTCATCAATAATTTCCATCACCAGTTTATTATTGTAATAAAGTTCGGCATCTTTATAGGATAAATTCTTAATTTTTACATTTAGCAGTTCCGCACTTTTTTCGCTGTCTCTTTTTTTAACTAAAATATACTCCTCTGAGCTTATTTCGTTGGCAACTTTCTCGCCTAAGGTAAAATTAATTATAAAACTTTCAAATCCCATTTCAATTAATGCCAGAATAGCCGCTCCTGAAGTAACCTGAATGTCAAAATCATGAGCTCCAAAAAAGACAATCCGGTTATTCTCATTATCAAGATTTATAAAATTGTTCCAACCTATATTATTTTTTGTGAAAAGCAATTTTCCTCCATTGACACTTTTCATAATACTTTTATTTTTTTAAAGGCTTCTTACTATCTTCAATATTTCTTTTGCTTCGTTTAAATCCCTGCAATGTGCAATGAAAAAAGCTTTAATATTCCTTTTTTTAACAATATTTGTATACTGCAAAAATCTTTCGTAAATATCTGACTCCAATATGAGCGGCAGATCTCCGGTAACATCGATAATTCTTTCAAGAACTTCTTCGGTAACTTCATATATCCCTTCAAGACTTCTTGGAGCCCAGGCCTTAATCATGCTTATTTTTGGAATTTCTTTCCACAGGTGCTCGCTCTTTGCTTCTCTTCCAAAAACACAACCTCCAAAGTGTTCTGACATTTTGTTATGAAAAGGAATTAAAAAGTCTGTAAAGATCTTCCCCGAAACCTGGTCTGCAATATTATCCCCATCATGGGCGTATGTATTTCCAGGAGTCCAGGTTCCCCCATGCCATGTTAAAGGATAACCACCGTCAACCTGTTTAGTTATGGATCTAAAATATTCAACAAATTTAATAGACTCACGGCAGCAAATATCAAGCAGATTCTTTACTCCTTCAGGATTATCATAAAAGTCTGTAAAAAGATCTTTACCCCTGAATTCAAACGCCAAATCGCTTGGATTGCTTGCATCAAGTCTTGATTCAACAAAAAACCTGTTTTCTGCCTTTTTTGAAAGATAAGTCAAAGAATCTTCAAGAATTGCTGCCCATTTGTTTTTTGGTAAAAATCTTATTTTATCTAAATAAATACTTTCATATTCTTTTAAAAAAGGCTCAAGGTAGCTTGTCTGGCCTACATTGCTGTATTTAGGATTTTCTCCCGAAATTGCCGCAGCTTGTTCTGCGTATCCTAGCTTTACAGTATGAGTTGGAACCATGTCATCATCAAGGTTCCAGTCAAGTTTTATTTCCCAATATTTCTGTATCTGCATTGTCATGGCATCTATATATCTGTAAAGTTCATCCCTGTCAGTAAAATCGTATTGACTGAGAAGCTTTGGTGTTTTGGGGTCAATCCAAAGATCGTAGTTATATGATTTCCACTCTTTAGGAATCAGATTAATTATATATTTTTCTTTTCCATCTTCTTTAAACCACTCTTTATAACGACCTATTGCTTTTGCTGCATCTTTTCTGTAAAAAATATCCACTTCTATCCCTTTCCTCTAATTGCTTCTTGCTAATTATGTCTTACTACAGAACCTATTAAAGACGCATTTTTTAAATTGCTTAAACAGATATTTACCTTTTTCGCTGCAAAAGGCTGAGCATTACTTTTTATTATCGATTTTAAGTAGTCAAACGAGAAAGCCAGGTCCATTCCTATACTTCCTCCCATAACAATAGTACCTATATCCAGGAGAGATACAATATTTGAAATTGCAACCCCGATAGAGACGAGCATTTTATCAACAATTGTTTTTACATTGACATCACCATTTTTATAAGATTCAATCACCTTTTTAGGGTAGGAATAATTTTCTTCTCTACTATTAAATTTTTCATTTTTGTTTATCTTGCTATTAAGATACACACCTGAAGAATTCAACTCCAGCCAACCTGAAGTACTACTCTTCCTTTCCTTCTTTGCTTCTGAAACATCATTTATGAACCAGCCTATGGAACCCGCAAGCCCGTTCTCTCCTCTGTATAATTCTCTATTTATTATTATTCCTGCTCCTATTCCGGTGCCTATGGATATGAAAACAATATTTTTTGTTTTGCTTTTATATTCCTTTTCATATTCTGCAACAGCTGCTGCATTAAGGTCATTTTCCAGAAGTATCTCAGTTTCAAACTTTTTGGAAAAATATTCTTTTACATTGAAATTTTCCCAACCGGGAAGATTTGGAGACCATAAGATAGTATCTCTTTCTTCATTTATCACTGAGGGAGTGCTTATCCCAATTAATTCAATATCAACCTTACTTAACTTGTTCTTATTTAAAATTCTAAAAATATTCTCTTCGATATAATCAAGAATACTGTCTTTAGTGAGGCCGGTTATGATTACTTTTTTTTCATCAAGCAAGTTCAATTCTTTATCTATCAGCCCGATCTGTACCTTTGAACCACCTATATCTATGCCTAATAATTTCTTATCCATTTTTATTCCTGAAATAAATTTATTGTCACAATATATTTGTCAGCTCTCATGAATGACTTGACAAATTCTATCGGTATTTTTTCAATGTCATATCCTATCCTCTCAACATAAAATGCAGGCGATTTCTTGCTTACTTTCAATAATTTCGCCTCCAGCTCATCAAGAGCAACCGATCTGTAAGTTTCTGTTGCATATTTGACTTCTATATTCAATTTTTCACTCATCAATTTATATAAGGACTGGATCTCATTTTCTTCAAGAAGCTTCTTAAATTTGTTAAAAGGAAGATAGGTTTCCTGGATACCCATGGGTTCATTATTTGCAAGCCTTAGTCTTTTAAGACAGATAACATTTTCATCATTTAGAAGGTTTAATTTTTCCTTTACAAACTCTGGAGCTGGTATAACTTCACGGCTCAGCTCCTTTGAGCTTGGGGAATATCCTAAACTTTTAATATCTTCCGTAAAACTTTTAAGCTTCTTGGGACCTTGAATAATATTTGGTTTTGATACAAAAGTTCCCAAACTTCGCCTTCTGATAACATATCCCATATTTTCAAGATTTCTAAATGTATTTCTAACCGTAATCCTGCTTAAATCAAATCTCTCACAAAGTTCTTCTTCTGTGGGAAGCTTGTCCCCTATCTTATATTTACCGGATTCTATTTCCTGTATTATCAGCTCTTTTAATTGATAATGCAGTGGTAATGGGTTGCTTTTATCAATTTTGTTTGTCATTTTTCATCCTTACCATATTTATCTTTTTATAATTATTCTTTCCAACTTGTTATGACAATTTTCTATAAAATTTAATAGTTCTCAAACTTAAAACTTATATAATTTTTAAAATTTCAGGTAAAAAATTACCTATTTTTATATTCTAAAAAATATATTTTATGTTTTTATCCTTATTTTTCCCTAATTTGCAAATCTTAGTATCAAATCCGGACTTTTTGTAATATCTCTAAGCAATTCCCTTTTTTAAATTCATAACCACAAATAATATAATCATATATATTGCTTTTTATATTAGCTAAAAAATAAATATAGGCCTTTTTTCTAATCTTTCTGTTAAAGTAGCCATGATATTTATTAAAACCAACAAATAAATATCAAATTCTCTAATTTAAAAAGCTAATAAAATCATTTTTTAATTTAACCTTTTACAGCTCCCGAAGTCATACCTTCAATAAATCCTTTTTGATATATTAAAAAAAATATTAATATGGGGGCAATACTTAAAAGGGCCCCTGCTGCCATAATACCCCAATCCACAATATATTCGGTAGGAATAGTTGCCAACCCTAAAGGTAATGTTCTCATTTGATCTTTGTTAGTAACAACAAGAGGCCAAATAAGATTTGTCCACTGCCAAACAAAAGTTATAATAGCAAGCACAGTTTGACCGGGTCTACTTAATGGTATTATAATCTTAAAAAAAATACCTAATTCTGTACAACCGTCTATTCTTGCAGATTCGATGATATCATTAGGTATAGATGATATAAACTGCCTCATCAAAAAGATGCCAAAGGGATTAGCAAGCATAGGTATTATTAACCCAGGATAGGTATTTATTAAACCTAATTTTGTAATTATCACATAAGATGGATATATTAACACTGCAAATGGTATCATTATTGTTCCTAATACCCCTAAGAAAATAAAATTTTTACCAGGAAAATTAAATTTTGCAAATATGTATCCGGTAAGTGTATCTAAAATAACTTTAATTACTACAACTGAAAATGCATATATTATAGTATTAAGAGTCCATCTTAAAAAATTTGTTTTTGTTAATAGATTGATATAATTTATTAACGAATATTTAATATCTTCTGAACCAATTAAAAACATGGTGTCTTTAAAAGATAATCTTAATATTTCAGTAAATGGACCTAAGGAAACAATAACTGCTATTGCTAAAAAAATATACATTGATGAATAATTTATAAATTTTAAAAATGAATATTTCTTAGTTTTTTTCAGACTTATTGGCTCATTAATCAAATTTATTAACCCTCTTGACCATATTTTAATATCTTTAAATTAATAAAAGTAATAATAAAAATTAATATCAGCAAAATTATTGTTGCTACCATTCCTTTACCAACATTACTAAACAGAAAGGTATACTGATATATATACCAAACTAATGAAGAAGTGGAATCCACAGGTCCTCCTTTTGTAAGTACATAAACTGAAGCAAACAATTGAAGAGACCAAATGGTAGACATAACGACTCCAAATAACAAAACCGGTTTAATTACAGGCAAAATTATTTTAATAAATAATTGAAGATAATTTGCTCCATCTAAATATCCTGCTTCCAATAATTCCTTATCTACATTTTGTATTGCAGCTAAAAAAGTTACAATGAAAAATGGTAATTGTCTCCATATTTCAATAAATGATAATAAATATTTAGTAAATTTTGGATCACCGAACCAATTAGGTGATTGTATAGAAAAAAATTTAAATATATTGCTTATAATCCCCATATCAGGGTTCACCATAATTCTCCAAATTATTGCAGCAGCAACTATCGAGGTTAGCATAGGAATAAATAGTAACGCTCTGGTTATATTCTGCATTCTTTTATTTATTTTATTTAAAATAATAGCAATTAATAAAGAGAAAATAATTAAGGGGATAACTATCAAAAACATATATTGAATCGTATTTAATATGGTTTTTAAAAAAAGTGGGTCATTAAAAACATTTATATAGTTTTTAAACCCTATAAATTCTTTTGAACTTGCAATTGAACCTTTTTGAAAAGATGCCACTACTATCCAAAAAAAACCAAATATGTAAAATACTACCCATAATGATAATCCTGGTGAAAGCATAAAATATGCAAATTTATTCTTTCTAATCTTCTCAAAATTAATTTTTAGAAAGTTCAATTTCAACCTCGAATTATAAAATCAAATTATTAATTTTAACTATAACTTAGATTAACATTTTTATTAACAGAGTACCTAAAAGCAAAATTTTAAGGTACTCTGTTCTTATTAAATAAACATCTTGTTATTTATTATTCACTAAGTATCCTACGCCCAGCTGCTACAGAATCTTTAAATGCTTGCTCTGGTGTTTTAACCCCTGTTTGAAGCGCCGATATCTCTCCCCAAATGGCTACCTTTTGCAATTCCTTAAATTTTTTATGCATTGGATATGGAATACCATATGGGATATTTTTATTAAAGCTTTCCATTAATGGTGATAATTTCATCTTTACTTCAGAACTCATAGGGAAATATCCAAACATCTCCATAGGCTTCACCATATATTTAGGATTATGTAAATATAAGATAAACTCTTTGGCAAGATCAATATGTTTTGCATTATCTGCTATGCTCCAAAAAGAAAAACCTGCCCAAGTACCTCTTCCATCAGCTAACTCTTTTCCTGGGCCTTGAGGATTAACTGTGACACCCAGATGAAAATTAGGATATTTATCCAACAACTTAATTATTGGTGAATGAGTTATCCACATTGCAAATTTTCCATTTAAGAATGCGTCGGTCGATGTAGTCCCTGGATATAAACCCGGCGGTACAGCACTCTTATCGATATTCCAAAGTTGATCAATATATTTAAACGCTTCTAGCCCCGCTCCATTATCATAACCAATATCTGTTTGGTCTTTATTTAACAAAGTATCTCCGTATTGATACAAAAATATATCGGGTTTTGCTTCCCCTGTATCATAGGATAACTGTCCCCATCCATACTGATCTATTATTCCATCGTTATTTATGTCCTTGGTTAAAACTTTAGCCATTTGACGTAGTTCTTCCAATGTGTCGGGGGGATTCTTAAATCCAGCTTCTTGTAATAAATCTATATTATATGCAAAACCGGTTGTTACACCTCCATAAGGTATACCAAATTGTTTCCCTTTATAAATACAAGACTCAAGTTGTTCTTTAGAAACTCCTTTGGTAAGAAATTGCATTTCTTCTTTAGTAAAAAGATTATTATAATCTAATAATCTTTCAACATAACTTCCGACCATTGGCAGAGATGCTAGAAATAAATCTGGTGGGTTACCCGCTCCTATAGAAGTAACCATTTTTTCAACGAAATTATCCCAAGGCAATGATCCTAATTCTATGGTAACATTAGGGTGATCAGATTCGAAAGCACTTATAGCATCCGATAAAGCTACAGCATCATCAACTCCATGTGGTCCTTTCCATACTGTTAAGACAACTTTTTCTGATGGGGAAGTTGTTGTAGCAACTTCTGCTGTGGTTTCGGCTGCTGCAGTTGTTGTTGTAGTAGTAGTAGTAACTGCTTTTTTACAACCAGGCAAAATAACAAGAGTAGCAATAACTGCCAAAGTTAAAAGAATAATTGTAAAAATTTTTAATTTTTTCATTTTTTGAAATATCTCCTTTTTTAACAATTTTTTTAAAAAATAAATAAAAATATCTTTTAATCACCTCCTATCATGATAATATCTGATTCTTATATTTTATTGCACATCTAAAAAAAGTTTCTTGATCTCACCTCCTATCGTGTTAATCATTACGATTTATTATTTACTTATAATATAAATTGAATTATGAAATAATTAAAAATCCTCTCTAAGAACCTATTTTTAGACTTTAATTGTAATCTTTTATAATAAGAAATTTGAATTTTCTGAAGCTCCTTTTTATCCCTATTAATAATTATTCTACCAATATTAATTTGCAACATATTTTCTATTAATTAAAAACCTTTTATCTGTTTCAACTTTTTCCAGCAATTCATAATATTTTTTATGTAGTTTTATAGCGACTTCTTTATTATCATTAAAGACATTTTTTATTTGTGCAGGGTCTTCTAAAATATTGTACAATCTTACTGGAGTATTATTATCAGCATAAATCATTGACCATTTTTCTGTATTTATAGTTGCAGGTAAATGTTCACTTATTGCTTTTATCATTCCATCAACAATCCTGCTTTTGTCTCCAACGTTATACAATGGATATGACGTTACTGTGAAATCTCTTATATGATCCTTCTTATTTTCAATTAAAGGAACTATCGATATTCCTTGTACTGTATCTGGTGCTTTAATTTCGCTTAATTCCAATATTGTTGGCATTATATCTACAATGGAGATCAAACTATTTATTTCTCTTGATTTCTGTTCTGGTATGTAGATAATAAATGGTATTCTTGCTATTTCTTGATATAACGGAAAATATTCCCAACTAGCCTTATATTCGTTAACTTTTTCCGTTTTAATAGGATCATAAAAATCTGACATCATTACTTTTTTATTGAAAAAAGATGTGTTTCTAGCTTTAGCTTTTCCAAATAATCCATGCTCACCGAAACAAAACCCGTGATCTGATGTAAATATTATTACAGTATCATCCCATATCCCTAATTTCTTTACTTTATCTAATAATTTACCAACACATCTATCCACCATGGTTACTTCCCCGCAATAACAATCATGGCATAACTCGATATCATCTTTTGTTAGACCTGCTTCCTTCATATCATCCCAATAAGATGGCGCAACATGGCCTTCACCATTGTATTTTGGCCTATATAACTTTACGTAATAATCTGGTGGGTACCATGGCTCATGCGGATCCCATGTATCAATATATAGGAAAAATTTTTCCTTATAATAATATTCTAATAACTTTTCAGCAGCTATAAATGTTCTTGGTGCAAAACGATCCTCTTCGTTCCTCCAATATGATCTAATCCTAGGACCATCAAGTTTAACGTCCTGACCACAAATTTCTACAAAGTCTCTAAATCCCCGGTCATATCCATAACCAAAACGCTTGAAGAAAGGAGTATCAACAGCAGCAATTGTAGTATAACCTGCTTTCTGTAATATTTCTGGAAGCACTTTTTCTTCGTTAGTTATAGGATTCCATCCTAAATATGTAAAAGTATACTTACCAGTATAAAGATCTGCCCTACATGGCATGGTCGGGAAAGAAGTTGCATAAGCATTATTAAACTTCAGACTGCTCTTTGAAAACTCATCTATATAAGGAGTTATTATATCCTTATTTCCATAACAGCCAAGATGATCTCTTCTTAAAGTATCTGATACTATTACTATTATATTCATTTTCAACTCCTATCTATCGTGTTAATGTTTTAAACTATTAGTAATAATATTTTGGAAATTGATAAACATTATGTTAAAGAGCTTGTTTCAAATTACAGAAAAAACCTTATATTATCCATTCTTGAAAAAAATATTAATATTAAAAAAATATACGCTTTTGTTTTAACCTTATAATCTCATAAGTTCTTTTCTTTTTGGTCCTTTTAATTTCCTTGGTATATTAAAAAAAGGGTTAAATTTATAATTTTCCATATCAATAAATTCTTTATCTTCAAAAATTTCACCCACTGGAGATTCATTAAAATCATAATCTATCCAAATAGGACTCGACCATGCAATACCTTTATCTGAAAAATATTCGTTCCCTTTTTCTTGATATACCTTAACATAATAATATCTGTCTGCATCTGTAAGTTCATATGTTCCACGTTTAATTTCAAGTTCAATATTTTTATTAATCGTTCTGTTTCTGAATTTTATTTCTTTTATAACATAACCATTAGAGATAATTTCTACTTTTTTAATATTACTAGTCCCTTTTACATCAATTTTAAATTGCAAAGGATAGAGTTGGTTTATTGAGTACTGATTAACCTTAAAAATATGCCCCATCAGCTGATTGTTCATCATTACTTTTAATCTCAATTTAACTCCAGTAGTTGCATATGTTTTTCTACTTTTTATAGCATTAAAAATAGCTTTTAAAGTAAAATCTTTTGTATATACACCAGTTAAACCTGCAGAACCAGGCCAGAAATTATGACAGTCTGTTCCCCCAACAAAACCCAATTTCTGTCCCCTTCTTAATATATCCTCAACAAAGAAACCAGGATTTATTTTATATGGGTCTTTGACTGGGAAATTTGTATTTAAATTACCCTGAGAAAAACTTTCACTTGAACCCCAACAAGAAATTATTTCTACTACTGTTTGGTACTTTACCGGTATTTTATAACTAGTGTTTAAAATAATATATGGATGATATAAATGATGTGGAACGGTTATAAATTTAGTTCCGCTATTTTCACATATCTCCCAAAGTTTTTTTAAAGAATTAGCTTTTTGTTCATAAGTATGCTTAAAAATACTAGGATTAGGGATATCATTAAAATATACATTATAATTTCCAAAAGTCTTTGATGCCCATTCAAATCCTGGGATCACTATAAACGGCTTTTTTTTATAATCGTTATATACTTTAAAAAAATCCTTTAATACATCAAAATGTAAAAAATGTTCAGGATGATCAGTGAAACTAATAAAATCTAAGTTATTTCTTTTTGCCTTTTCAATATTGTCTTCAAATGATCCAAAATCTTCTTCTCTAGAACATAATGATGCATTTGTGTGTACATGCAAATCCCCAAGAAGCAGTCTATAATTGCTTTTTTTCCTTAATTGGTTATTTTTATTAGAAATAATTTCATATTCGTAATGAAAAATAATATCGCTTAATCTATAACAATTCTGCCTCCAAAACCCAAGGTATTGTTTTTTAGCAATAAATTTTATTATCTCATTATTTTCGAAACTTATTTTATTTTGAAATTTAAGATAAATAGTTTCCCATTCTTTTTTTCCAGAAATAGCAATTCTTCCAATTTCAATATTGTTAGAATTTCCTTTATATATAATAACTTCTTGATATTTAGGAGAAGATATCTTAAAAGTAACACCAACACAACCTTCACTTTGTTTTGGTGCTTTGATAGCCGCTATTTTTTCTACCCATCTATAATCAATTTCTGTTAATTCTCTTTCATCCAATGTGTAAATATTTGGTACAGAAAAACCATATAATAATAAATTTCCATCTTCTTTCGGTTTGCCAATTTTATAAATTATTTCTTTCATATTATAGAAACCTTAGAGAAATCGGTCATACTTTTATTTATTTTAATTTATATTTACACAAATTAAATATGCATGGTTTTAAAATGATATAAGTATAATCTCAACATTGCATAGTAAGATCTTTTGTATTTTATTAACTGTATGGCTTAACCTTATCTTGTTCGAATCTTTACACTAAATACCAAATTGTTATTTTATTATATTAATATAACAATATAATTTAATAATCATCTCATGTCAATAATCCAAATAAAATTTTTTAAGGAATTTGAAAAGAATTATTCTTATTAAAATGATATAATATAATGTTTTTGATGTTTTTAAAATAATAATATCCCTTCTTTATAGTCAGGAGGAGTCAAATGGTTAGTTTAAAAACAACTTACATGGGAATTGCTTTAAAAAATCCAATTATTATAGGCGCTAATAATATGATGGCTGATTTTGAAAAGGTAAAAAAAATTGAAGAAGCCGGAGCGGCTGCTGTCGTATACAAATCTCTTTTTGAGGAACAAATTGAACTTGAAAGCCTGCAGATGGAAGAACAAATTGAGGAATATACCGAACGTCATGCAGAGATGATCAGTATATTTCCTGAATTTAAACATTCGGGCCCTAAGGAACATCTGTTTAAATTAAAAAAATTAAAGAGCATCTTAAAAATTCCCGTTATCGCGAGCTTGAATGCAGTTTCAAAGGATACCTGGATTGATTATGCTAAAAAAATTGAAGAAACAGGAGTGGATGGAATTGAATTAAATTTTTATTCAGTTCCTTCAAGCATTAAAAAAGCATCTTCTGAAATTGAAAAAGAGCAGCTTGACATACTGCAAAGTATCAATAAAGAAATTTCAATCCCTTTCAGCGTTAAGCTAAGTTATTTTTACTCAAATACATTAAATGTGATTTACAGGATGGATAAGGAAGGCGTAAAGGGATTTGTACTGTTCAACAAACTTTTTCAGCCGCAAATAAATATTGATGATGAAAAATATGTTTATCCGATAACCCTTTCATGTGAACATGAAAATAAGATACCAATTCGCTGGACCGGACTTGCTTTCGGAAACATTAACGCGGATATCTGCAGCAGTACCGGAATATATAACGGAAGTGATGTAATTAAAATGATTTTATCAGGAGCTTCCTGCACTCAATCAGTAAGTACAATTTACAGAAACGGCATAGATCATATCCCCAAAATGATTAATGAAATACAGACATGGATGGATTTAAAAGGCTACAGGGAAATTTCAGATTTTAAAGGAAAGCTGTCAAAAAAGAATATGAAAGATCCATATTTTTATGAAAGAGCCCAGTATGTTGACATTTTAATAAGTAACGAAGTTATTATAAAAAAGGCTTTCACAAGATAACAGGTTTTAAGAATATAAATATTTAAAGCAAAATATATTTGATATAAGAAAAATAAATATTATAATAAAGAGTTTGTTTTTTTGATTTTTTCCAATATAAAAAATCAATTTTATTTAAAAAAAATATAAAATAAATAAATTTCCTGTTTTTTCAAGCTGTTTTTAAAATTTATTAAAAAAAGGAGTAAAAATTATTATGAAGAAAATGGAAACGATGGATGGTAATACAGCTGCAGCATATGTTGCATATGCTTTTACCGAAGTTGCTGCTATTTATCCTATTACACCATCCTCCCCAATGGCTGAACTGATAGATGAATGGGCTGCTAATGGCAAACTTAACATTTTCGGACAAAGAGTAAATGTGGCAGAACTTCAGTCAGAAGCAGGAGCTGCAGGTGCTGTTCATGGATCTCTTTCTGCAGGAACCCTAACAAGTACTTTTACTGCATCGCAAGGCCTCCTTTTAATGATACCCAACATATATAAAATTGCAGGCGAGCTTCTGCCGGGAGTTTTTCACGTAACTGCAAGAGCCATAGCGGCACATGCCTTATCAATATTTGGCGACCATTCTGATGTAATGGCTGTAAGACAGGCCGGCGCTGCAATGCTTGCAACAGGATCAGTTCAGGAAGTAATGGATTTAGGCTCAATTGCTCATCTTGCTTCAATAAAATCAAGAATCCCCTTTGTTCATTTTTTTGATGGTTTCAGGACGTCACATGAAGTTCAAAAAGTAGAAGTTCTTGATTACAGCGATCTTTCCAAACTCCTTGACAAAGATGCATTAAAGGCTTTCAGAAACAGATCGATGAATCCTGAAAGACCATATACAAAAGGTACAGCTCAAAATCCTGATATTTTCTTTCAGGCAAGAGAGTCGGCAAATAAATTTTATGAAAATGTTCCCGAAATTGTTGCAGAATATATGTCAGAAATAAATAAATTAACTGGAAGAAACTACAAACCGTTTGTATATTATGGAGCTTCCGATGCCGAAAACATAATAGTTGCAATGGGTTCAGTTACCGAAACAATTGAGGAAACTGTTGACTTTCTAAATAAAAACGGGGGAAAAGTTGGCCTCATAAAAGTTCATCTTTACAGGCCGTTCTCTCCAAAATATTTTCTTGATGTTCTTCCTGAATCAGTAAGAAGAATTGCAGTTCTTGACAGGACAAAAGAGCCCGGAGCTCCCGGAGAACCCCTGTATCAGGATATAAAAACCTTATTTTATAACTTAAAAAAAGCTCCGTTAATTATTGGGGGAAGATATGGACTTGGCTCAAAAGATACTACACCTGCGCAGATAAAATCAGTATATGATAATTTAAAACAGGAAGAGCCAAAAAATAGTTTTACCATAGGTATAACCGATGATATTACAAATACTTCTTTATCTGTAAATGAAGAAATAGTTACCGTACCGGAAGGAACAATCCAGTGCAAATTCTGGGGATTTGGATCAGATGGAACGGTTGGTGCAAATAAAAATGCGATAAAAATTATAGGCGATCAAACCGACATGTATGCTCAAGGTTATTTCGAGTATGATTCCAAGAAATCCGGAGGGCTTACAATATCGCATCTTAGGTTCGGTAAAAGTCCAATAAGATCAACTTATCTTGTTAGCCATGCTGATTATATTGCATGCCATAATCAGGCATATGTTAATCAGTATGACCTGTTAAAAGGAATGAAAAAAGGCGGGACATTCCTGCTTAACTGCCAGTGGAAACCCGAAGAGCTTGAAGAAAGACTTCCAGCTTCCATGAAGAGATATTTAGCCCAAAACAATGTTAATTTTTATATCATAAATGCAACTGACATAGCAGCCGGAATCGGTCTTGGAAACAGAATAAATATGATATGCCAGGCTGCATTTTTTAAACTGGCAAACATTGTGCCTGTTCAGGATGCTGTTAAATACCTAAAAAAAGCCATTGAAAAAACTTACGGCAAAAAAGGTGCAGAAATTGTAAAAATGAACAATGAAGCCGTAGACAAGGGAATAACTTCAACTGTAAAAATTAATGTACCTGCAGGCTGGAAAAATGCTGAAGATAAACAAGACGCAGGGGCAGCAGAGCCTGAATTCATATCAAAAGTATTAAGGGTAATGAACAGAAGTGAAGGCAATAATGTTCCGGTAAGTGCATTTGCCGGAAATGAAGACGGGGTATTTCCTTCAGGGACGGCTGCTTATGAAAAAAGAGGAATTGCCGTTAATGTTCCTGAATGGCAAAAGCAAAACTGCATCCAGTGCAATCAGTGTTCATTTGTGTGCCCTCATGCTTCCATCAGACCTTTCCTTTTTACAGAAGAAGAATTAAAGAATGCTCCTGAAGGTTTGGAAACAATTGATGGAAAGGGCAAAGGGCTTGAAGGATATAAATATAAAATACAGGTAACAGTTCTTGACTGTACAGGATGCGGAAACTGTGCAGACGTATGTCCTTCCAAAGAAAAAGCATTGATTATGAAACCTTTGTATTCTCAAGTTAAAGAAATTGACAACTGGAATTTTGCGGTTTCAATTAAACCCAAAGAAAATCTGGTGAGCGCTGATACTGTAAAGGGCAGCCAGTTTAAACAGCCCCTGTTTGAATTTTCAGGCGCTTGCGCAGGTTGCGGGGAGACACCTTACACCAAATTAATAACTCAATTATTTGGTGACAGAATGATAATTGCTAATGCGACGGGCTGTTCTTCAATCTGGGGCGCTTCTGCTCCATCCACTCCTTACTGTAAAAACTGGGAAGGCAAAGGCCCTGCATGGGCTAATTCCTTATTTGAAGATAATGCGGAATATGGTTATGGAATTACCCTTGGGATAAAGCAGTTAAGAGCAAAAATATATGATGAAGCAAATGAATTGGTTAAATTGAATATAAATGATGATTTAAAAAATGCTTTAATGGAATGGGTTAATGGTATGGATGATGCTGAATTAAGCAAAATGGCTGCAGTTAAATTAGTGCCTTTGCTTGAAAAGAAATTATCTGATGAAAAAGCGGATATTTTAAGAAAAGATATCCTTGATAAAAAAGACTTCCTTATTAAAAAATCAATATGGATAATTGGTGGAGACGGCTGGGCTTATGATATCGGTTATGGCGGTCTTGACCATGTACTGGCATCAGGAGAGAATGTCAATATTCTGGTTTTAGACACAGAAGTATATTCCAATACCGGCGGCCAGTCTTCAAAATCAACTCCGCTTGGGGCTGTTGCAAAATTTGCTGCATCAGGAAAAAAGGTAAAGAAAAAAGATCTGGGGCTTATTGCTTCGACTTATGGATATGTTTATGTAGCTCAAATTGCCATGGGTGCAAATAAAGTTCAAACTTTAAAAGCTTTAATTGAAGCTGAAAAATACAATGGCCCTTCGCTTGTTATTGCATATTCACCATGCATCAACCATGGAATTAAAATCGGGATGGGCAAATCTCAATTCAGGGAAAAACAAGCTGTTGAAGCAGGTTACTGGCATCTGTACAGATATAATCCTGAATTAAAAAAGCAGGACAAAAATCCGTTTATTCTTGACAGCCAGGAACCAAAAGAATCATTCAAAGACTTCCTTATGGGTGAGGTAAGATATTCTTCACTAACCAAAACTTTTCCTGAAATTGCTGATGATTTATTCAATAAAGCAGAAAAGGAAGCAAAAGAAAAATATGAAAATTATAAAAAGATGGCCGAAGCTTAATTATAAAAAACATTATAAGTGACCCTGTTTTTCAGTCAAACAACTCTAAGAGTTTCATACTTCTTTTGTATATGCTTTAAAACTATGAAACATCTAGAAAGTCGCTACTTTATCCTCTAAACAGGACAGACTGTCTCTTTATAATTTCCGTTGGTAATACAATGTGTTTATTTTCAACGTTTTTGCCCTCAATAATGTCAAGAAGAAGATTCATCCCCTTAATACCCATCATTTTTTTTGGCTGTTTTACTGTATTAAGGGGTGGAAACACATATTCATCAAACATAATATTATCAAAACCTAATACTGAAACATCTTCCGGTACTCTTATATTATTTTCTCTAAGAGCTTTTATTAATCCATAAGCTATTATATCTGAAATGGTTATAAAAGCTGTCGGCAGTTTTTTATTTTCAATAAAATTTTTCATGAGCTTAAAAGTAATTTCCATATCTTTACCTTCAAACTCTTTGTTGATAAACTCATCATCTATTATGACAAATTCAGGATTATAGATTATATTGTTCTTTTCAAGTCCCCTTAGATAACCTGTATATCTTTTCCTGACAATTGTCTGTTTTTCCATTGGATATGATATGTAACCTATCTCTTTATGTCCCATTGAAAAAAGATAATCTACTGCTTTTTCCATAGCTTCGACATTATCAATTAATACACCTGCATAATCTATACTTTCCAATTCTCTGTCAATAAATACTATCGGAACTTTTTTCTTCAATATCTTTTTATAAATTTTTTCATTGTCTGAACCACTGACAATTAAAAGTCCGTCTATAAATTGGTTTAACATTACATTGATCTGTCTTTCTTCCTCAGAAGTATCATTAAATGTACAGCCAAGTACCATTATATATCCTCTATCTTTTACAATTTCTTCCATTCCGTTTACTATTTGAGCTACAAAAGGATTTGAAATATCATAAACTATAACACCGATTATTCTTGTTTTTTGAGTCCTTAAACTTCGGGCTATAAAGTTTGGCTTATAACCAAGTTTATTGATTGCTCTTAATACTTTTTTTTTGGTTTTATCAGAAACAAGATCTTTATTGTTCACAACATAAGAAACTGTAGATATTGCAACTCCCGCTTCTTTTGCTATATCCTTTATTGAAGGATTTTTAAGTTTTTTAGGCATTTATATTCCTTTTTTAAACTCTTGTCTTATATCCAACCAGCTTATCCCTTAAAATTCCAACTCCAACTGCTATTAAAAGAAGTACACCATTTGATATCTGCTTATAGTAATCTCCTATATTCTGCAGATCCATCCCATACCTGAGTATACCCATAATAATTACACCAAGTAATACTCCCTGCATTGTACCTATTCCACCCGTAAATGCAGTTCCTCCTAATATAACAGCTGTGATAACCAAAAGTTCATATCCCGTTCCAACTCTTTCTGCACCCGCTCGATATTGTGCAGCAAGAATAATCCCACCAACAGATGCCGCAAATGATGTAAATATAAAATTAATTATTCTTGTTCTATCTACATTAATTCCGGATAATATAGCTACTTTTTCCGAGGCACCTGTTGCATAAACTTTTCTTCCAAATTGAGTATGATTAAGTATTATGTATCCTGTGATAAAAAAGATTACAAGTATAATTACCTGAACAGGAATTCTAAAAATTTCTCCAAGTCCAATAAAACTAAAAGCCTTACTTTCTATCCCTATGGAACCTGAAAATGTTGCAACCTGGCCTTTATTACTTGTCATAATTAGTGCAGAGCCTCCCAGAATGCTAAGCATGCCAATTGTTTCTATGAATGCATTTACTTTTATTTTAGTTACAATAAGACCGTTGACAAATCCCACACCTATTCCAGCTAATAAAGTTAAAATAACAGCCAGTACCGGATTAATTCCTAATTTGGTCATAAGAGCAGCAACAAGAGATGAAGAAAATCCCATAAGCGCTCCTACAGATAAATCAACACCTCCACTAATCATTAAAAGGGTCATCGGCACTGCAATAATTCCAATAACTGAAATAGAAAGAAATATATTCTTTATATTTTCAAAACTTAAAAATTGTTTGTTAATTGACCAGAACAAGATTACAAGTATTATTAAAATTACTATAAGTCCAAAGTTTTGAAAATTTAAAAATTTAACTTTGCTTTTCATATTTTCTCCACGTATTATTTAAAATTTATAATATAAATTATTTTAAGTAACGATTCTACGCAATCTTAACTGGTCAACCATTACTGCAATAAGAAGTATGGTGCCTTGAGCAATAGTAATATAAAAGCTGTGTACCCCAGTAATTTCAAGACCATAACTTAAAGTTCCAATTATCAGAACACCGAGCAATGCACCGGATATTCTACCCTTTCCGCCTGCCAGGCTTACACCACCAAGAACTACTGCAGTTATTACTGCAAATTCATAGCCGGTGCCTGTCTTAGGCCAGGTCTGACCAAGCTGAGAAACCAATATAAGACCTGCAAGTCCTGCACCCATTGTGGTTAGCATATATAAAGAAATTCTAATCCAGACTACATTAATACCTGAAATTGTTGCAGCTCTCTCATTTCCTCCTGAAACATAAATATTCCTTCCGTAAGCAGTATATTTTAATACAAAATAACCGGCAACAAAAAAAATTATAAAAATAACCACTGGTATTGGAAAAATCCAAATCCTTCCCATACCGATATACCTGAACTTTTCATTACTTATCGGGAGTCCCTGTCCACCGGCAATTATAAAAGCTGCGCCGCGAAGAATTGATAACATACCAAGAGTTGTAATTATTGAATTTATTCCTATTTTGGTTATAAGCAGCCCGTTTATTAAACCAACTATGGCTGCAATTATAAGTCCAATAAAGATAGACAATACTAAATTTACACCTTTGTTATAAACTAACGTAATAATTACTGCGATAAATCCCATTGCCGATCCTACAGATATATCAAGACCTCCGCTTATACACAGCATAGTCCAGGGTACGCTTATTATCCCAATAAGTGCAACAGACAGTAAGATATTTATTATATTTATCCTGGCTATAAATGGATGATAGAGTGACCAGAAAACTATAAAAAGTGCAACAAGTATGGTAAGAAGTCCAATGTTTTCAAAACTAAAATTTTTTTTATTCTTCATCTTTTACCCCGCTCATTGCAAGTTTTAAAATATTTTCCTGATTTATATTTTTCCCTTCCAGTTCTCCATTTATTTTGCCTTTATAAACAATAAGTACTCTATCGCAAATTGCTATAAGTTCAGGAATTTCCGAGGATATTATAAGAACTGCAATACCCCTGCTACAAAAATCTTCAATTATATTATATATTTCAACTTTTGCACCAACATCTACGCCATGCGTAGGTTCATTTAGAATAAGAATTTTGGATTCTGAATCAAGCCATCGCCCTATAACTACTTTCTGCTGATTACCGCCGGAAAGGCTTGCAATCCTGGTAGTCAGTGAAGGTGTCTTTATGTTTAATGCTTTAATCCACTTCAGTGATCTTTCATCTTCAACTTTTTTATTTATAAAACCGTTTTTACCCAAAGCTTTTATATTTGCAATGGTTAAATTTTGTTTAACATTTAATATTTCTATAATTCCATTTCTTTTCCTATCTGCCGGAACAAAGCCAATTTTATGGGAAATCGCATCAGATGTGTTTGTAATTTTTATATTACATCCGGATATAAATATTTGACCGCTATCTGTTCTGGATCTGCCAAAAAGACTTTTTCCTATCTCTGATTTACCAGAGCCAAGCAAACCATAAATGCCAAGTATTTCACCTTTTTGAAGATTAAAACTAATATCTTTGAAATTTCGTCCGCTGGAAAGATTTTTTACCTGCAGTATTACTTCCTTTTTCTCTATTTTCTTTTTAGGATACATATCAGACAATTCTCTACCAATCATGAGTTTTATCAGTTCCTTTTTTGTAGCTTCCTTTGTTGTCAATGTCCCAACATTTTTACCATCACGAAGTACTGTTATCCTATCACTAATTAAAAATACTTCATCAAGCCTATGTGAAATGTATATGATAGAAATTCCTTTAGATTTTAATTTTCTTATAGTGTTAAATAATTTTTCAATTTCCTCTTCAATCAAAGCTGCAGTTGGTTCATCTAGTATTAAAATTTTCAAATCTTTTTCAACAAAAACTTTGATTATTTCTATAATCTGACTCTGAGATACATTTAAGTTACCAACAATATCGCCAGCCTTGAAGTTTACATTCCATTCGTCCAAAAGTTTTTGTGCATCACTCATGAGTTTTGGCCAATCAATTATTGGAATTATTCTTTTTTTTGGAAGTCTGTTTATAAAAATATTTTCTGCAACAGTCAGCTCGGGACACAGGTTTTGCTCCTGATAAATAGCATCTATTCCAAGTGATTTTGCAACTTTTGTATCATTTATATCCACAAATCTGCCATTCAGAAATACTGAACCGCTATTCAACCTGTAAACACCCATAATTATCTTGATTAGTGTAGATTTTCCAGCTCCATTTTCGCCAAGAAGTGCATGAACTTCACCTTTTTTTAAATCAAAATCTACATTATCAAGTGCTCTTACTCCAGGAAAATCCTTTATAATTTTATCAAGTAAAAGTATTTTCTCCATTAATTTTACCTCAACATTTAATTTCTATTCTATTTAGCTATTGCTTAATGCTTATTTAATTACAAATTTATTAAGGGGTTAAGGTAAATAACATAACCCCTTAAAATTTTTTAATCTATTACTTATTGATTAGGAAAAAATTCCTTGAAATTTTCAGCTGTAATTATTTCAGTTTTTACGTAAATAGCCGGAGAAAGCATCTCTTTAGTTTCAGGATTACTTATTGTATCAGTAATAAATTGCTTATAAGCTTCTTCAAGCGAAGTACCACTTTTAACTAACTTTGTAATCTCAAGCAATTGTTTAATCCCCTGTTCTCCATATTTATCCGGAAAGAATGCTACGCCACCTATAATGGGCATTTTATTATCACTAACAAGGTGCAATGCATCTTTTGGCATACCCAGTGTCATTAATACCGCATTTTCAGATTTACCTGCTTCCTGAAGTGCAGTCATTATTGCTTGTGCGCAAGGATCATTTTCAACAAAAACTACAATATTTTTTGCATCAGGATGTTTTGCAAGAAGTGGTCTTATTGCTTTTAATGCCCCGTCAGCCCAACCGCCGCCGTCCTGTCTCTCAACCTTATCCACTGAATAAGAAGTAATTTTTTTGAAGAAACCATCTTCCTGCCCTTGAAATCTTTGTGCAACAATTGGACCTTCTGTGGGAGAGTTTATATCAATTACAAGATCAACTTTGCCATCCCAGTTTTTGGTAACCCAATCTGCTAAAAAACTACCGGCTTTGGTTCCAACATCATAATTATTTACTCCAAGAAACACTGTACCTGGCATAGGGATATCTATTGAAAAAATTGGAATATTTTTTTCTTTTAATAAATCAATCGATGTCTTTGCCAGATTTGGATCCCAGTAGCACATCACTGCAGCATCCACACCTTGAGAAATAAGATTTCGGGTATTATCCACTTCCTTGCCGCCTTCATTGTTAAGTGTCACTGACGTGGAACCGGCATCTTTGATTGCCTTGGTCCAGCCATCACCCATTTGAACGGTAAATGTATCTGCTGTTGTCCAGAGAGTGATACCTATTTTATATGACTGGGCTGCAGCAGTGGTTTCAGCAGAAGTAGTTTGGGCTGCTGTAGTCTCTGTGACTGTAGTTGCTGTAACCGTAGTTTCAGTGGTAGTGATCTTTTTGCAGCTAAATAAAGCTATAGAAGCTACCATTGCCATACACACTGCAATAATTAATAATAACTTTACTATTTTTGGTCTCATTTTTCTCCTCCTTAATAAAATTAATAATTTTATTGATATAAATATTATTGTTTTTTTACTCACCTCTTTTCTTTAAAAGTATCAACAAATCAATTACCTTATTCCAGACTTCTTATCTATCGCATCCATGATAACCTGATAATTCCTTTGCCATTTGTCCTCAGGAACATCTTCTGTTATTCCTAGAATCAGTTTCTCCGATTTGGATTCATCAATTATTTTCCCGGTTGCTTCAAAAATAGTTTCTTCACTGGCAAGATGCAGGGATGACGGAAAATTTATCCATAAAACTTTATTTGGCCAGGCAAGTTTTGCTTCTTTTAAAGTCATGTCTGTATCCGGAAATGGCGTGAAAGCTTCAATAATATCAAGCGGAGTTTCTGCAATCATATCTTTTAAAATCCTCATATTAGCATCAAAATGGCATGCCAGAAATTTTCCCTTTTTATGCATAACTTCGGCAGCTTCCTCGTAATGAGGTATATAATATTTTTTAAAGTTTTCCGGACTTATTATCTGGGGGGTTACATTTCCACCATAACATATGAAATCTACAGGGCTTTGAGCAACAATTTCATAGGTATCTCTTCTGGTCCTCACTATTGCATCATAAAGCTTCAATATTTCGTCCCTGTTATCCATCCACTGAATACAAAATTCCTCGGTGGTAAAATAATCACCGGAAATCAGTTCCTGAAGTGGTTCAAAACCGAAATCTCCCCTTAAAATTACATCTTCTCCCAAAGTTTTTAACATTTTTAACCCGGTTTCATTGTCTGGTAAGATTTCTAAATCATTTAAAAGAAAAAGAATTTTCTTATAATCCTCTTTATTTTCAAACATTTTCTTATGATTCCAAACCGTATAATTTGAAACTTCTTTTATGGTGTTAAGATCTCCAAAAGGTGTTTTATAATCGGTTCTAACCATAAATCTTTCATTTTCCTCATAAACTGTAGAAACAATCTTTGTGGATTGTCTTTTGGTTGTATATCCCCAGTAAGTAAGATCAACAATGCATAATCCTCTATTTCTAAGCTGCCTTTCTATTGTACACTGCGGAAAATATCTGCCAAAAGGCATAACAGGATTTTCAATACTTGCTCCACCCCAAAAAGTTCCGTATACGGTAAAAGGGGTTTTATCGATAGGCTGATCCTTCAAAACAGCTTCAACTCTTTCTTTTGGACTCAAACTATTTTTCATTTAGCTCCTTAAACAATTTCTTAATCAAAAAGAATATCAGTTATTAAATTCATATTGTTTGCAAACCTGTATTCTTTCAGATTTGTATCTATTTCTTTTAAGTGAACGATTAATTTTTCAGCAAGCTTTTCATATTTTCTTGCAAGTTTAACCGCAAGCTTTATAGATTTTCCCCTGTCATCTCTGGGAGACACAATGTCAATTTCATGCCAACCGCCGAAATTTATTTTTTTCAAATAATAATACATTTCAAGATTATCCCAGAAAGCAATCGTGCCAAATATAAGATCAGGGTCAGCATCACGATAATTATCGTTTAAATGAACTATTCCCAGTTTATTATGTACATGTAAAAGTATTACTGTTTCGGCAAGACTTTCCTGGCACATTAGAGCATGTCCGCTGTCTATACAGCCTGTAAAATTATCCATGCCTACATCATTTATAAGCATAAGCATTTTACCCAAATTGCTTATATATTGCCTCTGCCTCGGGTCCTTTGACTTATATTCTATGGCAAGAGTAACTTCATGATTGTAATCACAAAGCTCCCTGTAGCTTTCTACAACATTTTTCCAACCATCTTCATAGCTTACCTGAAAAGGATAATCAAAACCATCATGTGCGGGCCAAAGCATTACTTTTGATCCTGGTATTTCAGCCGCAAAATCTATTGCTTCCTTGCAAAGCTTAATACTTTCTTTCCTGATATTTTTCTCATTTGTACAAAATGCACCATTTTTCCATTTTCTGTCTGTATAGTTGTCTACAGATATATCCGCAACTTGTAGATTAAAATCAGATAATTTTTTTACTAACATGTCCGGATTATCTGGAAGAGGTGATGTAGGATAAATTATTCCCAGACCATCCAAACCTTCTGCCTCCGACATAATTTCAAGCTGTTTTTCAAGGGATAATTCCTCATAATAACCTGAAGGAACATATCTTTCCGAAAAATTTCCAAGACACCATAAGCCGGCACTTAATTTAAACTTCAATTTTTCTCCCTTCAAAAAAATTTTTTTAACATCAATACTGATCAAAGCTTCCTTCAAGCTGCTGGTTTAAATCAAAAATCTTTTCCAGAACCGGAATTTTATTTGAGTCCTCTAAAATCTCAACATTTTTGAACCATGGTGATACTGTTTTATCCCACTTCATTTCTACTTCATTTAAAGCAATCTTTTTAAATGTTTCTTTAAGGTCATTACATTCGATATAAACTATTGCCAAATTCTTGTAGATCCATATAAGCTCATTAGTAATGCCACATTCTTGTTCTGCTCTAAGAAGTTCCGGCCATGCATTAATATGTATATTCTTATACTTATCTACAAACTCTTCCTTTATTTCCAATACTATGCAATACCTTTTTTGGCTCATTTGACCTCCGGTTTTGAATTAACTTAATGAATATAGATGCATTAATCCACTGCTACTTTTATAGAAGTGGGCTATTTAGTGACAGATTTTACTAATTTATCAATTATCCTTACCTTTGCTTTTTCAATCAAATATAAAGATGCTGATTTTTAGATTCATATATTGAGAACAAATTATAAAAATCAGATAATGGCTTCAATTTCCCCTTATCTTTTTATAATAGAAACGTTTCTCGAAACGTTTCTATTATATATTAAAGCATATACTGATGCCAATGTCAAAAAAAATTATTGATTATCACACATACTTATAATCGCTGACACTTTTAATAACTTCGAGTGTGATGATTTATTCAATAAAGCAGAAAAGGAAGCAAAAGAAAAATATGAGAATTATAAAAAGATGGCCCAGTCTTAATTTATATTTCCCTTCTACCTGAAATAGCTCTTCCTATGGTGATTTGATCTGCATATTCAATATCTCCCCCCACAGGAAGTCCGCTTGCCAGTTTTGTAACTTTAGTACCTGAGGGTTTTAAAATCCTGCTTATATAAGTTGCAGTACTGTCACCCTCTACTGTGGGATTTAATGCTAAAATAACTTCAGATACATTTAACTTATTAATTCTGTCGACTAGTTGAGGTATTTTTAATTCATCCGGTCCTATATTTTCAATAGGTGAAAGCAATCCTCCAAGAACATGATATAGCCCTTTATATTCTCCAGCTCCTTCAATAACAGGAACATCACTTGCCTTTTCAACGATGCATATCAGATCTTTGCTTCTGCTTTCATCCTTGCAGATGAGGCATATTTCCTCTTCAGACAAGTTATAGCAATTTTTGCAGAATCTTACTTTCTGTTTCATTTCAATAAGTGAGTTTGCAAAATCTGATATATCCTTTTCCGACTGCTTTAATAAAAAAAATGCAATTCTTCTTGCAGACTTGGGACCTATACCCGGAAGTTTTCTAAATTCATTTATTAAAATTTCCAGGCTCCTGATTTGTGCTATCATAATGTATTATAAAAATAATTTACTAATTTGTTCTATTATATATATTTTTCATTGCTGTTTATCAAAAGGAAAACTTAAGAAAAACTTAATGCTTTCAAAATATTATTATACTTTTTAAGAATAATAAACATATTTTTACAATAACAAAAAAATCACATTATTAGCATACATTTTTTTATATTTTGAAATTAGAACTTAAAAATTAATTTATTTATAAAGAACTCTTTCTCTTTCTTTCATTATTGTTTCAAGCAAGGCTTTGATATTTTCAATTGGAACATCATTCATAATTTCCTGTGCAGTAGAAATGATATACCCCCCGCCTTTACCAAGAATATTTATTGTTTCCGATGCTAATTTTTTTACCTGGTCCGGCGTACCTTTAGGAAGTATGTTTTGCGTATCTATTCCACCAAAGAATGATATGTGCTTTCCAAATTCTTTTTTCAGATACTTTAAATCCATGACAGGCTGAACAGGTTCAAGAACATCAAGACCGATTTCAATCAGATCAGGAATATAGTCTACAATATTTCCGCATGAATGAAAAATCACTGGTATTCCTGCATCCTTAAATACTTTCCAAACTCTTGCAATTCTCGGTTTAAACATTTCCATGAATGTCTTTTTTGAAAATAATGTTCCAAGCTGAGTTCCCATATCATCAGAACTGTGCCCGACTTTAACACCTGCTTTAACGAAGGATTTTGCAACTTCAACTTTATAATCAGTAATTTTATCAAGGAAATCACCGATAAGAACCGGATTTAGCGCAATATTTGTCATGAACTCTTCAAAGCCTATCAGGAAAAATGACCTCTCATATATCCCACAATATCCTGAAGGAACTACTATATATTCACCCGAGAATTCTTTAATATCTTTTTCTGCAAAATAAAAATTATCTTTCTTATGAGGGTCAGGTGTTTTATAATTCCTGATAGCATCTTCATCAGCATTTGCAAGAAAGTCTTTATTTAAATTATCAGGCATGAACTTTTCGACTAACTTTTTATCTCCTGCCTGCAAAGGATGAAAGCAGGGAAATACCCCATCCGAAAACATTTCTATTCCCACTCCCCACAGGTCATAAACAATTCCCTTTTCAAGATCTACCTTTGCATAACCCATTTTTTCCAGTTCCTTCATAAATTCAACATTATTTCTATTAAAAAGAGGCATGTCAGTTGTAGAAAAGGTAAATTTCATATGATTCTGCAGATAGTTTTCAAATTCATCTTCGGAATCAAAATTCATGATTTTTGCAAGTTTTCCAAATCTTGTTCTGTCAGAAAAAGTAATTTGACTTGGCAAATAATCAATATCTTGCCTTTTAATTGTTTTTAAAAAACGTTCTTCCTTATTCAAAATATACCTCACTTTCAAATTTATAATTTTTTAAATAAATTTCATGTGATAATTAACCAGGTTAATTTGTATTAAAAATAATTTTTTAAAGTTACTAAAGAATTAAACAAGCGTTAAGACAAAAATATTTATTTTATCTTAATCATTTAACTCGATTTGAATATCATCTGGTAGTTTAATAACATGACAGTCATTCATATAAGATCTTTCCGGAAGCACAACAAGGATACTTACAAAATCGCAGTTATATGTAAAAGGCATGTGATGCCATACACCAGGATTTAATTTTACAAGAGTACATTTTGGAATTCTGAAAACTTCAATATCTTCAACCGGTACAATATCGCTTGCGGTTGCAGGACCAACATGCATCAGTATATCTCCATTCAAGGGTATTATTGTCTCACTGCAGTAATTATGATATTCAGAAATATTTATTACTGCAGGTTTTCTTTTTTTTATAAGGCATATTGAATAAGATGCAATATTTGATTTCCCAAGGGTTCCTTGCACAAGATCGCGATAAAAAGACATATATTTGTCTCCAAATATGACACCGGAAGGATTTAACAAATCAGTATATGAACCATATTTTTTAAATTTTTCAAGGCTAAGTTCAGCAAATCCAATCTTAGACATATCCTCCCCTTAACTTAAAATTAAAATGATTTTTTTAGAATTTCTACAACATCTTCTTTTGTAGCTTTCCTTAAATCCTTCTCAACCCCGATTGCCATATATCCTACCGTACCTTCAGCAATAGCATCAATATCAGATTCTTTCACACCCTGTTTTCTTAAAGGTATGTCCATATTTATATCCTTTATTATTTTTTCAACTTCTTTTACAGTATTTTCAAGATCGTCATCTGAAATTCTTCCCTTTTTATCCTCTTTGCATTCATTTCTTAAAAAAAGTCCGATGTCTCTGAATTTAACGGGATCCTTATGCATACTGAACCTTAAAGTTTGGGGGGTTAATGCTGCAAGGGTCTCACCATGAACTGTTCCACAAATACCACCAACAACATGTGATATGCTGTGGCATAATGTTATGACAGCAATGGAGATTGCAAATCCTGCATAAGTATCAGCAAGCGCCATTGCTGAACGGGCTTCAATATTGTTGCCGTTTTTAACAGCTACTCTTAAATATCTACCAACAAGCCTCATTGCTTCTTCGCAATATAAATCAGTTATCGGGGTAGATATGTTGCTCGTATAGGCTTCAATAACATGAGCAAGTACATCAAAACCGGTAGCCGCTGTAATTGCAGGAGGCATTGTAACCATTAATTGTGGATCAACAATTGCAGCTTTTGGAAAAATATATTCGCTTCCCATTCCAGGTTTTTCTTTAGTTTCAGGATTGGTTATAACTGAAAAGCTTGTAACATGGCTGCCTGTTCCGGACGTTGTGGTAATGGTAATTATGGGAAGAGTGTTTGAAGTTGGAGTTAATACGTTTTCTTGAGTACCAGGGCAAAAATTCCAGATTTTTTCATTATGCCCTATGGCAACAGCAATTCCTTTAGCTGCATCTATTGAACTGCCTCCGCCTAAACCAATAATTACATCACAATTTTTTTCCCTGCCAAATTTTGCTCCATTATCTACCTGGGTGCATAGCGGATTGGGACTTACATCTGCAAATACTTTGGAATCCATACCGCTTTCCCTTAATATGTTCTGCAATTTATTTATCAGCCCTGTCTGATAAAAAAAATTTCCTGTTGTTACTATCAAAGCTTTTTTGCCATATGATTTTGCATTTTCTCCAAGTTCGATGATTTTCCCCTGTCCAAATAATACTCTTACCGGTTCATAATAATTAAAATCAAAATTCATTTAAAATCAGCTCCCTTATTATCATAAATTTTTAATATGAGGCTGTGAAAAATACTTAAGCAATTTCTTTTTCACAACCTCATATTGATTAATGATTTTTTTAAATTTATACTGTTACTCCATGGTTACATTATATTTTTTCATATAGTAATCAACATTTTCCGTAGTTACAAGTTCTCTTCCGCTGTCAATTTCAATAGGATGTATATCCTTTTCAAGATATAACCATAACTGCATTGCAGAATAAAAACCCTGTAGATACGGATTTTGCCCTATAGTGGTCTGGATAGCTCCTAATTTAATTGCTTTAAGCATTCCAGGAGTTATATCAAAACCGCCTCCCAATAATTTGCCTTCCAGTTTTCTTGACACTATAAAGTTTGCAAGACCTTCAGAGAAGTGATCAGTACCAATCATTGCAGTTGCCTCAGGATATTTGGTATAAGCATTCTCACATGCTGCCGCAGCTTTTGTCAGATCTGTTCCAATTTCAACTTCGCCAAGATATTTAATATCAGGATATTTTTTCTGTGCTTCCTTAATTCCATCAGCTCTTTGTATCAGTACCAGTAAATCAGCAATAGCAGGAAGAAGTACATATGAGCCTTTTCCCTTCATTACTTCTTTAAAGAAGTAATCTCCAATTTCCTTGCCTTCATTAAACATATTGCCGCCAACATAGCCAAGTGTAGCACGCTGACCCCAGTCACCATCAATATTAAATGAAACTACAGCGACACCTTTTTCTTTTGCCTTTTGAAGACCCCTTTCAAAAGCTTTCTGGTCAAAAATTGTAACCATTACGCCATCATATCCGCCTTCTACTGCATTTTCAAACATGGACACCTGTTTTGGTATATCAATTCCTGTTGTTCCCATATATTTAAAATCAACACTCAGCAGTTTGGATGCATCAGTAGCACCTCTATTAAATTCAGCACTAAATGCACTTGACACATCATGAACAATCATTACAAATGAATGTTTCTTTTCTGCTGTAGATTTTGTTTCTCCTGCAGTAGCAGATTCACTTTCTGCTTTAGTTTCGCCCGCTGTCGTTTCAGTTGCTGCTACCGATGTTTCAGTTGCCCCCGATTTTTTACAGCTTATCCCTGCAATTGAAAAAGTTACAGCAATAACCGCTATGAGCATAAAAAATAAAATTCTTTTCATCTTCATTTAATTTATTGCCTTTCCCGATTGATTTATTAATAAGAGATTAAAAACATGAACTGTCAATAAAATAATTGAAAATAACATCACCTCCAAACTTAATATTTTATTTTGAAATATTTCCAAATTTCCTGTTGACTCACCTCCTTACAGCTTGTTATGTCTGATAGTTTTTAGAATTTTATAATTACAACAGTTTTAATTTTATAAATGGAAGAAAAAAATTTTTCTAATGAAAGTTATATTTATATAATATACTTTTATTCTATAGATATAACTTATGTTCATAATATTACAAAATAGATTTAACAAGATTATTATTTAATTTGATTAAATAATTTGAAAATATACATTAAAATGATTATATTTTTATTTATCAAAAACAATTTTAAAATAAAACAATATCATATTCATCTACTATATTAACAATATGGATATACTATTTTGTCATTAATCTTAAACATTATTTTTAATTAAATTTAAATTGTTGCTATAATTGACATAATAAGTTATTTCAAAATCAAGTTATGACTATTTTTAAAATTAATATAAAAGTTCATAATTTATAATAAAAGTTCATTAATTACTTTTAAAAATAAAAAAATTAATTGATTTTATTAAAAAAATTAAAATAATTAATCTCAATTCCCGTAAATCCAATAATCAAATTACATGAAATTCGATATTAAAAATTTAAAAGAAATTATTCCAAGCATTGTTATGGCAAAGGAAATTAATGATGAAGGAAAGCATATTGTAAATTTTGACCCTAACTTTCCTATTTCTGCCAACGTCTTTTCCTTCAAATATGATTTCAGAATCACTCCAAACTATCATGATTACCTTGAGATTGGTTATATTATTGAAGGCCAAGGCTTGCTAAAAGTTGAAAATAAGAAGTATATCGTTAAAAAAGGTGATATTGTTGTCCTTGGTAATCAGGAATTACATACCTGGGTTAAATATAAAAATGAAGGTTTTATTATCATAGTAATTTTTCTGCTGCCTGATCTCATATTCAAGCCTGGCGGTGTTGGAATTGATTTTGAATACCTGATACCATTCCTGCACAGGACAGAAAATTTTAATCATGTCATTCATGCTGAAAATATCAACAGCAGAATCATATTTTGTTCTATGAAAAAAATATTTGAATTACTTCATAATAAAGGCAATCATTACAAGCTGGAAGCAAAAACATGCCTGATTAACATCCTTTTAAAAATAGTAAAGCATTATGAAAAATCCAATTTAAAACCTGTCAGAAGTTATTCTAAAAAAATAGAAAATATTAACAGATTAAAAGACTTGATTATAATGCTCCAGCAGGAATATACGAGGGCTGTTACTCTTGAAGAAGCTGCAAATAAAGTAAATATGAGCCTTCATTATTTCTGTAAATTTTTTAAAAAGGTTATAGGATATAATTTTTCAAGATATTTAATAAGCATCAGAATTGATAAGGCAAAAGCATTACTGCTTACCGAAAACTTATCAGTAACAAATATTGCATACAAGGTTGGTTTTGAAAACTTAAGTTATTTTTATAGAAAATTTAAAGAATTTACAGGTTTAAGTCCTACGGAATTTAAATATAAAGTTAAAAAAACCAGATCAAAAACAACTACGCTATAGTCAGGGATAACACAAAGCTTCTGCAGCAGAAACCCATTCCTCAACAGAGTAAAATATTGGAATTCCTTCACCTTCAATAAGAGCTCCTATTTTTTGGGTTTGCATTCCATTAAAGGAGCCTGCAATAACAGGTTTTTTATTTAAAATAAAAAATTCTTTAAGTATTTTGCTTATTTTTTCTGTAATCTGTCTTAGCTGGAAAACAAACCATATCATTATAATGTCTATATTCGGGTCTTTAAAGCATGCTTCAAGCACCATATCATAATCTTCCTCTGTTCCCGAGCCTGTTAAATCAATGGGATTTCCTACAACAAAATTACCCGGCAAATTTTTTCTTAATTTATCTGCTGATTCTTCAGTAAGGCTGGCAAGTTTAAGTTTATTATTAGCTGTTATTCGGTCAATTGCCTGAATCATCGCTCCTGCACCATTTGTGACAAGAATAGTTTTATTTCCGGTTACTCTTTTAAACTTTGAAAGGACTTTTGATGACGCTAGAAGTGACTCCATGCTGTCCGTATCTGCAATATCTGCCTGCCGCATGATGCCTTTGTAAACGCTGTAAGTGCCGGAGAGAAATCCCGTATGAGATGCTGCAGCTTTTGATGCAATATCACTTCTTCCAGCTTTATAGACAACTACCGGTTTTATCTTCGAAGCTTTCTTTGCTGCTTCAAAAAATTTTTTTCCGTTTTCAAGACCTTCTATATATGCTGCGATTACATTTGTTTTGGGGTCATCTGTAAGATAGCTTATAAGGTCTCCTTCATCAACATCAATTCTGTTGCCATAACTTATAAATTTGGATATGCCATAATTTCCAAGCTGTTCCAGATAAGCAATCCCGACAGTTCCGGATTGAGTAATAAAAGATATACTGCCCGCAGGCGGCCTTAACATCAGATCATAGGGCTGAAATAAGGTATCTATTTTACTGCAGCCGTCAAATACTCCAAGACAGTTGCATCCGATGACTCTTATTCCGTATTTTTTAGCTGTTTTCTTTATATTTTCTTCAAGAGATATGTTTCCAACTTCCTTACCTCCTGAAGATATTATTATCATATTGGTTATATCTTTAGTTTTGCACTGCTCAAGCAATTCAGGAACAAAATTAAGCGATATGGTAACTACGACAATATCTATAACATCTTTAATATCGAACATTGAAGCATAACACTTAAATCCCATTACAGAGTCATATTTAGGATTTACAGGAAACAATCTGCCTTTATATCCATGATTTGCGATGCTGTCAAAAACAATATTGCCTATCTTGCTTCTATCTTCAGATGCGCCTATGACTGCAACAGATTTTGCACAAAAAAATTTATCGAGTTCTGTGGTATCAGGAAGTATACCCTTATTTTTTATAAATGTTTTTGACTCAACTGCCTTGAAATCTATTATTCTGTAATTATTTCCCCATACAACTGCAGGATTTATATCAAAAGAGGAAACAATTCCTGATGAATCTTCTGCCATTTTTGAGGACCTAATTAATATATCAACCAGCATATCTTTTGAAACTCCTAGTATGTTTCTATAGCCCGAAAGCAGTAAATTTGAAAATTTGAGGCCTTCAATCATATCTGAAGCATCATCTTCTGAGAGCGGCAGTATTCTGAAAGCAGTATCCTTAAATGCTTCGGTAAATACGCCGCCCATGCCAAGCATGATCATATCCCCAAATACCCTGTCTTTAATGTAGCCTATGATTATTTCAAAACCTTCCCTTACCATCTCCTGAACCAGTACTCCATTAATCCTTGCGGAAGGGCAGTTTTCTTTTACAGAGCTTTTTATATTTTCATAAGCTTTTTTAACTTCAGTTTCATTAGCAAGGTTTAGATAAACGCCGCCAATATCAGATTTGTGCAGGATATCCGGAGAATCTATTTTTAAGGCAACAGGATAACCTGTTTGCGAAGCAAAACTTACTGCTTCTCTTGCAGTTTTGGCAAGTTTTGTTTTTACAATATTTAAACCATATTTTGCAGGCAAATCTTCAAGATTAATCATGGTTAGTTCTCCAATTGCTTAAAAAATAATTAATGAATGCAAAATTCTTTCTCTGATATAATTTAATTTAAACTTAAAAACTCGAGAATTTCTTTTATGATCCTTTCCTTGCCTGGAATGACATTTTTTTCCATTACAGGATTTAAAGGGATAAGAAAATTTTTGGAAGCAATCCTCTTTACAGGATAATCAAGATAGTCAAAGCATCTTTCATTTATCTCTGCTGATATTTCTGAACCTGTTCCACTTCTTAAGACGCCTTCCTCAATTATTATCAGTTTATTTGTTTTTCTGACAGAATTTGTTAACATTTCATAATCAAAGGGAACAAGAGTTCTCGGGTCAATCAATTCTATGCTTATGCCATGCATATTCTCAATCTCTCTTATGGCTTCAAGAGCCGTGTTAACCATATTTGAAAAAGAAACAATGGACAGGTCTTTTCCTTCTTTTATCAAATTTGCTTTGCCAAAAGGAAGGTAGTATTCTTCCTGAGGAACCTCGTACTCAGTATTATAAAGTTTCTGATGTTCAAAAAATATTACAGGGTCTCCAAGATTGATCGCAGTCTTTAAAAGCCCTTTTGCATCATAGGCGTTTGACGGAATGGCAATATAAAGACCGGGAAAATGCATAAATATTGATTCGAGGCATTGAGAATGCTGAGCTCCAAGCCCTCCGGCTCCACCTGGGGTTCTTACAACCATATTTAAATTATATTGATTTCCTGAAATGATTCTTAATTTTGCAGCCTGATTTACGATGCCATCAAAGCAAACCGTTATAAAATCTTCAAACATTATTTCTGCTATAGTTTTCATTCCAAGCATGGATGCACCTATCGCAGTACCTATTATTCCAGCTTCCGAAATAGGAGTATCAACCACCCTTTCGCCACCAAATTCATTAAATAAACCGGCAGTTACACCAAAACAGCCTTCATAACCGCAAGCGATATCCTCTCCAAGTATGACAAGGTTTTTATCCTTTCTCATTTCCTCGGATATTGCCTGATTTAATGCATCTCTGTACTTTATTTTCACTTAATTTTCTCCTTCTATAACTGCATTTCATCATTAAAAACAGGAAACTTGCTTTCTCTTGCGAACTTTTCAGCATCATTTATTATGCCAATAACTTTTTTTTCAAGAGAATCTAACATCTCCACACTTACCAACCTTTTAAGAAGCTTATTTCTTGCAATTATTACAGGGTCTCTTTTCTTCCATGATGCTATCTCATTTCCTGATCTGTAAGGTCTTTTGTCATGAGCAGAATGTCCTGACCATCTGTATGTAAAGCATTCAAGCAATGCGGGTTTTTTTTCTTTTTTAACATATTTTACAATATCATTCATTTTTAAATATACAGATTCAACATCATTGCCGTCTACGGTATCTGATTTAATTTTAAATACTTCAGGTTTTTTGCTGATGGGGGCAAGAGATGTTTTCTCGTAAGGAGTTCCCATCCCGTATAAATTGTTTACCACAACTATTATGACAGGCAAACTCCATAATGAAGCAAAATTTAAAAGTTCATAAAACCAACCCTGATTTGTTGCGCCGTCACCTGAAAAACATACAACACAATTGTTTAATTTCTTATATTTAATTGCAAAACCAGCTCCTATGGCGATTGGAAATTGAGCTCCTACTATTCCATTACTTCCAAGATTATGATTTTCCCTGTCAAATATATGTATCGAACCGCTGACACCTCCGCAATATCCTGTTTCCTTTCCGGCAAGCTCTGCCATTAATCTTAAAGGGTCAGCTCCTTTTGCAAGATGCTGTGCATGACCCCTATGTGTTGGAAGAATATAATCTTCTTTTTCAAGTGCCGAAATTGTTCCTACGGCAGATGCTTCTTCACCTATACTTAAATGAACAGATCCTAAAACAAATCCTTCAAGAATTAATTTATAAACTCTTTCCTCGAAATTTCTGATTAACAAAATTTTTTCATATAACTTCATTAAAAAATCATTATCAATTTGCATCAAGCACATCCCCTAAGATCATCTATACAAAATTCGATTTTTAAAATATTTTTTATTTTTTTTGTGAAAAATAAAATATATTTCATATCTAAATTAAAAAATTATTTATGGTAATCCTTAAAAATATCTATTGCTTCTCTTGCCTGTTCATCCGTCAGCACTCTCGGTTCTCCCAGAGGTTTTGCTGCAAGGTATGCCTTAGATGCTTCCTCAAGATAAACAGCTGCATACAATGCTTCTGTTAAATCAGCTCCAACTGTCATTACTCCATGCTGTCTTAATATAACAGCTCTTGAGCCTTTTAAATTTTCAACTGTAACTATTCCAGTTTCAATCCTGCCTGCAGGAGCAAAGGGTGTTACATAAACTACTTGTGAGCCAACTGCATTTATCAAAGTTGTAAGAATTCCAGGAAGTTTATCTGCTATAAGACTTATTGCAGTTGAGTAAGGCTGATGGGTATGAATTGCTGCTTTAACTTCAGGCATATTATTATAGATATATAGAAGACCTATGCTGTCAAGTGAAGGCATGTTTTTACCTTCAATTTTATTGCCCTTTAAATCAATTACCACAATATCTTCAGGTGTCAGTTCTTTATAATCCTTCCCAGATGGAGTTACTACTACATGATCACCTGTTCTGACACTTACATTACCTGCCGAAAGCTTTATTAAATCACATTCAATTAACTTTAAGGCAGTTTCAAGCACATCCTTTTTCTCATTTTCATACATAATCTTTTCCTTGTCTTTTTAAGCTGTTACAAAATTCATAAATAATTGTTAAATTTTAAAGAGTAAATTTTTCTTTTGTTAAACAATTCTATTAATGTTTGAGGTTGTATTGTCTGCAACCTCAAACATTTTAAATAACCGATTGAAAATTAAATTATTAAATTTATTGCATATTGTAATATTTCAAATAAGGTTCCATATTTTCCTGTGTTACAAGTTCTGTACCAGTATTTATTTCAACAGGATGTATGCCCTTTGCAAGATAAATCCATAGCTGATCTATGGCATAATATCCCTGCAGATAAGGATTCTGTCCCATTATTGCTTGTATTGAACCTTCTTTTAGATATTTTAATATACCGGGAGTTACATCAACACAAGCTCCAAATACCTTGTCTTTCAAATTATTCTTCGAAATGAAGTTGCACATTCCTTCTCCATAAAAGTCAGTGCCTACCATTCCTGTAACATCAGGATGCGCAGCGTATGCATTTTCAACATTTGAATATACTTTAGTTGCATCAGTTCCTATTTCTACGGTAGTTATATATTGAATATCGGGAAATTCTTCTTGAGCTTTTTTTATACCATTCATTCTATATACAAGTACTCCTAAATCTGCAATGGCAGGAAACAAAATATATTTTCCTTTACCCTTCATAACATTTTTAAAAAAATATCTACCTAATTCCAAACCTAATTGATATTCATCTGCGCCTGCATAACCAAGGGTTGCTCTTTTACCCCAGTCACCATCAATATTAAATGAAATTACCGCAGTACCTTTTTCCTTTGCCAGATTTATACCTTTTTCAAAAGCTTTCTGGTCAAATATTGTAAGAGCTATTCCGTTATAACCACCTTGAATTGCGTTTTCAAACATTGAAACTTGCTTGGGAATATCAATTGATGTTGTTCCCATGAAATCAAAAGTTATGTTATGTGCTTTAGCTGCATCCTCTCCACCAGCTTTAAAAAAAGCCTGGAATGGACTCGTAATATCATGCACTATCATCGCCATCTTAAGTTGCTTATCAAGTCCTTGAGTAGTCCCGCCTGTTGCACCCTTATTTTCTCCAACTGTTGTTTCGCCTACAGTAGATTTACCTGTACAACCAGTGACAATAGTTAGAGCAAAAGCAACTACTAAAAAAATAACTACAACCTTTTTGAAATTCATACCGATTCCATCCCTTTCCATTAATTTAAAAGTAATATAATAAAACATTATCTTGCATAAATTTTATTCAATATTTTTCTTTTACCTCCTTTATTATTTCTTTGTTAAATATTAAAATTTTTTTCTGATTTTTATGTATGCCTCCTATTTTAATTAAATTTTTAATATTTTAACTAAAGTATCAATTTGCGTACTTTAGTTCATAAAACAATAAAAAAAGTAATTGTTTTCGCATTAATTATCTTATTAAGTTATTAACTTAAACTATTTTATTAAAGTGTGGTAGCCATATACATTATCTTTTCCTCTGTTGCTTCTTCATGAGAAAGCTCTCCAGTTATTCTTCCATTATGCATTACAAGTATCCTGTCGCAAATACTTAAAAGCTCGGGCAATTCAGAAGAAATTAGAAGTACTGATAATCCATTTCTTGCCATATTAATAATTATTGAATGAATTTCAGATTTGGAACCTACATCTATTCCTCTGGTAGGCTCATCGCAAATTAATATTTTTGGTTCATTTGCCAGCCATCTTGATATTATAACCTTTTGCTGGTTCCCTCCGCTTAAACTATCGATTCTCTGCAGGGGACTTGATACTTTTATATTTAATTTGTTTATATAGTTTTTTACAAGATTTCTGATGCGCTTATCAATAAAGTATCCAAATCTTGCAACTTTATTTAAGGCAACAATGATAAGGTTGTCACTTACCGATAATATTGGAATAATACCCTCATCCCGCCTGTTCTCTGATATCATTGCTATTCCAAGTTTTGTAGCCTGCTTTACATTCCTGATATGTGTTTTTCTCCCTTCAATTGCTATTTCACCTGAATCAATTTTATCTGCTCCAAAAATTGCCCGTCCAAGTTCAGTTCTTCCGGCACCCTGAAGTCCTGCCAGACCAAGTATCTCTCCCTTTTTTATATTAAAACTAATATTTTTTAATATTTTTCCATGTGACAGATTATTAACTTCAAAAATGGTTTCGCCATATAAATTACTTTTTTTGTATGCATATTTATCTATATCTCTGCCTACCATCATCCTGATTATCATATCAATATTGGCATCTGAAGTATTTACTATTCCTACATATGCACCATCTTTTAAAATGGAAATACGGCTGGTAATTTCAAAGATTTCCTCCAGCCTATGTGAAACATAAAGTACAGTCATGTCCCTTTCCTTGCGGATTTTGTTTAAAGATTCAAATAAAATATTTTTTTGTTCAATTGACAGCGACGATGTGGGCTCATCAAGAATAAGAAAATCAGGTTTGGTATAAATTGCCCTTAATATTTGTATCATTGACTGTTCAGCAAGAGGCAACTGGCCAATCTGCTCTGATGGATTTCTTTTAATATTAAATATTTTTAAAAGAGTCCTGGTTTCCTTATCCATAAAACTATTATCCAGTAAACCAAATTTTGATTTTGGTCTGGGACCTAAAAAAATATTTTGGGCAATCGTCATATTGGTGCAAATTGGTACTTCCTGAAATACTGTAGCAATTTTATAATCTTCAGCATCTTTCGGAGAGTCAATTTTTACTTTATTACCCTTTATAACTATATATCCATCATTTGGCTGGATAACACCGCTGCATATATTAATTAATGTTGATTTTCCTGCTCCATTTTCACCAACAAGAGCATGTATTTCACCCTTTTTAATTGAAAAAGACACATTATTCAGCGCTTTTACACCAGGAAAAATTCTGGTTATATTATGAAATTCAATAAAATCCTGCTCCATAACTCGCTCCTATTTTATAAAAAATATTATCACTTTTCTCTTCTTAGCCAGATATCAGCTATTACCGCAACCAATATTACAAATCCTATGAAGGCTTCCTGTGAATAAGCAGGAACGCCTAATAAAACCATACCGTTTCTTACTACTCCTATTATTGCAGCACCAATAAATGTTCCAAGTATTGTTCCTCTGCCTCCATATAAAAATGTTCCTCCTAAAATAACTGCCGCCACTACATCCATCTCACGGCCAATACCTGCTGATGGATGAACAGATTGCAGATATCCCAGTGAAATAATCCCAGCTATTGCAGAAGTCACACCGCAAATTATAAATGCATATATTTTAATCCTGTCGGTATTTATTCCTGTGAGCTGAGCTGCTTTTTTGTTGCCGCCTGTAGCATAAATTTGAAAACCCAATGTTGTTTTTGAAAGCACAATTCCTGCTATGACAAACAGCGCAAGCATTATAATAATCTGGACAGGAAATACATCCCCTATACTACTGCCTATCAGGAAAAATGAATTGACTGATTTTGGAAAAATACTTATAGAATATCCACCAGATAATCCATATATTGCTCCTCTTGCAAGCGCAAGAACACTTAAAGTTGTAATAAAAGCCGGTACTCTTAATTTTGTGGAAACAACTCCATTAAACAATCCGATCAGTCCGCCAACAACCATTGGACCGATAAAAGCAAGTATTACGGGTAGCCCCTGCCTTAGAATTATCGCACTAGTAATTGCTGTAAGCCCGTAAGTAGAACCGACTGAAAGATCAATTTCAGCTGCAATAATTACATAGGTCATACCTATACCAGCTATTGCTATTTCAGCTATCTGCCTTGTAATATTTATTATATTTGTAAGGTGCCTGAAATTTGGAGTTATTATTGAAAAAATAATACAAATTCCAATAAGTACTATTAATACACCCCTTTCCTGGAATTGACCCCATCCTTTTCTTGTTCTTCCTGCCAACTTATTTTCACCGGTATTTGTAATTTGCATACTTTGCTCCTGATAATTAGTAAATTACTATTATTTAAAAATTAATTAATTTGCAAAAAAAATAAAACCATCATCTCATTAATAAAATCAAGTGTTTAAAATTAAAGATCGCTTAATCTGTGATTGATATCCAGTAATGCCGGGTATAAATCTTTATAAATATCATAGGTTTTCCGGTAAACATCCCTGTATTTAATGCCGGGATAAAAAACTTTACGAGGTTTTATTAAACTGCTTACTGTTTCTTCAAGATTTTTATAAATTCCTACTGCACCACCAGCAAGTAAAGCAGCTGCAAGAGCACCTGTTTCGCTTATGGTAAGTGCCCGAACTTCCCTTTCAAAAATATCAGCTTTAATTTGAGGCAGTATATCATTTCTTGCACCGCCCCCAAAAAGATTTAAAGCACCAATCTTAATTCCAGCCATCTCAACAGTTTCAATATTCCACTTGGTTTCGTAAGATAAAGAATCAAGGATACCTTTAACAATATCAGCTCTGGTTGTTGCAAGAGACATTCCTATAATTGTCCCCTTTGATTTTGAATCAAGATAAGGAGTGCCGCTTCCGATAAAATGAGGCAGTACAAGAATCCTTGAAGGATTTTTTGATGCTTCAGTGATAATTATATGAAAAACATCCATATTATTTTCCATTGCTCTGCGCATTTCATCTACTGCAATATTATCCCTATACCATTTAAGAAGAGCACCTGCAGTAAAACACCATGCAATTGTGATATATAAATCCTTTATAACATGGCAATAAATTGGATGATTATATTTCAATAAAACAGGATCTGTATTAAATTCTGAAAAAGCTGTAGTAACACATTCAATTGTCCCGAAGCAAAGGGTACTGCCTCCATCTTTTACAAGTCCGCCTCCAAGTGCAGACATAGCCTGATCAAAACCGCCGGTAACTGCTTTTGTCTTTTGCGGCAGCCCAAGTTCATCAGCAATTTTATGGTTTATTTCTCCAACAACTTCTCCTGACGGAATAGGTTTTGAAAGTAGATTTCCATCTACCCCTGCAGCTTCAAGAATTAAATCAGACCATCTTTTATTTCTGGAATCAAAAGCCATGGTAAGCCCTGCAAGTGAGTAACTGATTGAAGGTTCAAGGCCAAGCTTCTGCATGATAAAATCTTCATATAATACAAATTTCCATGTATTTTTATATGTTTCAGGCTCATTTTCTTTAAGCCACATTATTTTATTTATGGACCATGCTGGTGAAATTACAGAACCTGTTTCTTTGAATACCTGTTCCTTTCCAAGTTTTTCTTCAAGAAACTGTGCCTGTTTTGCACATCTTCCATCAACTGCAGTAAGGCTGTTGTAAAGCGGATTGCCTTTTTTATCAATAGGAGTTACCGCTACTCCAAGCACTGATGGACATAAAGCTTTAACTTTATCGTTTGGAACCTGTACAGCTGACTTTGAAATGACTTCCTTTATTGACTTCCATATTTGATCCGGATTCATTTCAACCCAGCCTGGCTGTGGATAAATTTCAGGATACTCCTTATATGCTTGCGCTAAAGTTTTACCATCTTCACTGAAAATAATACTTCTGCAACCTGTCGTTCCAATATCAAGACCCATCAAGCTCATCTAAAACCTCCAAATTTACAGAAAATAAATTAATAATAATTAAAATTTTCAAATATTTATTAAAATATAAATGAATTTTAAGGTTTTATAAGAACTTTAAACCATTCTGAATAATTTTTCTCCCAGTCAGCAAAAGCTTTTGCAACATCCTTAAGATCATATTTTGCAGCAACCAGATCTTCAATTATGATTATCCTGTTTGCAAGCATTTCAATTACATCATGAAAATCCTGAACAATATAACAATAACAGCCTTTAATAATCAGTTCTTTTGCTGCAATTGAAAAGAATGGAAGTTTTCCAATTAAAACATCGTCATGGGGAAGACCGGTAATTATAAGTCTTCCATTTTTCTTTAAATTTGCCAGTGAAATATCCATGCTTTGGCTAGAGCTCACATAATCAACAATTGCATCATAAGATCCTGCAGGATTTTTTGTTAATTCACCTACAGTTTTCCAGTTTTTGCCTTTTAAATTAATAGTAGTGTTTGCACCTGATTTAGCAGCCATTTCCAGCTTTTTATCTGATAAGTCAATAGCTGTTATATCATTTATTTTATATCTGTTCTTTAAAATTCTGATTGCCAATATTCCGATTATTCCGGTACCAATTATCATTATCTTTTTAATTTTTGAAGGAACAGCAAGATTAACTCCATGATAGCCTACTGAAGCAGGTTCTATCATTGCTGCCGCCTCATCGCTTATTGAATTTGGCAATGGGAATATATTATCTTCTTCAACAGTTATATATTCTGCAAAACCGCCATTGGCTGGTGTACCACCGATAAATGAAAGTTTCTCACACAAATTAAATAAATTTTCCTTACAAAATTCACACTGTCTGCAATATATCATGGGAAGAATTGTTGCTCTGACACCTTTCTTAAATTTTTTACCTTCAGATGCCACAGTTCCAACAAGTTCATGTCCGTTTACGACAGGATAGGAGAAAAATGAAGGATCTTTCATCATAAGCCTGTCTGATCCGCATATCCCTGCATATTTTACTTTAAATAAAACTTCATTTTCTTTTGGCAGCGGAATATCAATATTTTCAACTATTATATTTTCTTTTTTCACAATTTTTGCCTGAAGCATTTCAACCTCCTGATGCCTTATTTATATGATTTGCAACTAAAAAAATAAAATATATTGTTCTTTTGTTTTTTATATTCCGGATAAATTTTTATTAATATTAAGATTATTCATCAAATAATAATATTAGTTTTTCATATAGAATTTGCTTAGAAATTAATTTCTTAAAATACTGATTAATAAATGATACTTATGTTCACTATGTTTAACATTTATTTTAAATTAATTTTTTCTTTTGTCAATATTATTTTGTAATCTGCACTGGAAAATTAATACAATAAATATTTTTAACTGATTATGATAAAATCAAAATCAATAAAAAAGTATTTTTTTATAAAAACCAGTAAATAATCAGCCATATGATTTTAGAATTTCCTGGGACAAAAGGCGAAATAGAAGAAAGTAGTTTGCTGCATAATTACCATTCTTCCATCATAATAAATTATAAGGACACAAAAGTTATAATTGATTATGGGGAAAAGCATGCACCTGGTTTAGACAATGAAATAAATCATTTTGATGCTGTTTTAATAACTCATGCACATCCTGACCATTATATCTGGACAAAAAAAGACGATAAATCTGTACTGACTACAGTATATCTTACAAAAATCACTTATGATTACAGTAAATATAAACCATTAAATTTTAATATAGTTGAACATAATAAAGAATTTAAAATAAAAAATTTAATATTTACCCCGGTAAATTTAATACATTCATTAAGATGTCCTGCTGTATGCTATAAAATAAGAAATAATAAAAATTTAATTTATGCGCCTGATATTCTTGATTTTGAAATCCCCAAAGAAGATTTGCTTAAAGATATTGATTTTCTTATTGCTGACGGTTCAAGCATTAATGTAAATCTTGTGAGGAGTAGAGATGGAAAGCTTTTCGGACATGCCATGCTTAAAACAATAATAGGATGGTGCAAAAAAGCTGGCATAAGAAATCTAATTATAACTCATTGTGGAAAACAGATAGTCAGTTCAGATGAAAAAGAAGTTTACGGTAAGCTGTTTGAATATGGCGAAAATAAGGTTAATATTGAAATTGCCTTTGACGGATATAAAAAAGAAATTTAATTATTAAAAAATTAGTTATGAAAATAATAAAAAATTCTTATTTATAATAAAATAAATATTAAAAATGAAAGGAGATAATCGTGATTGCTCTGCAGGTAAGCCTTTATCCCATCGGAGAAAATGATTTGGATAAACCATTAAACGCCTTTTGGCAAGTACTTAAGGATGAAAATATTAAATATAAGATATGTCCGCTTAGCACCATTGCCTGGGATGAAGATGAAGAAAAATTATATAATGGTGTATATAAGGCTTATAAAAAGGCAAGAGAAATATGCCGCGCAGTAATGGTCACTACACTAACAACAGGTAAAATTGATGAAATAAATGTTTTACTGGAGTATGTAAAATAAAATATTTTGAAATCAAGGCAGGAGAAGTGCTCTGGCAGTGTTTTCATCTGTTATAAGCAGCTTGATTATATTTCCTTTAAGAGCGGCTTTGATTGCTTCAACCTTATCTTTACCAAAAGCAATTCCGATTACATTTTCTGTCTCTTTAAATTTTTCAAGCGGAAAGATTTTAATTATTCTGTCATCAATTGAGCTTTTTACTTCTTTTCCATTCTTATCTATAAAGTTTAAATTTATGCTTCCGACAATTCCAAGTGAATTTAAATAATTTATTTCATCAGGTTTAAAATATCCTCCCTTTAAAGCTGTTGAATTCGGACCAATATTTCCAATACCTGTAATGACAAGCTCAATCTTTTCAGCCAATTCCTTTATTTTTTTTGTATTTCTTTCATTTTCCATAATTTTTCTGGCTTCTTTACTGTCTAAAACAGCAGGAAGATTAATATTATAGTTAATTCCACCAATTTTTTCTGCAAAAATGTGAGCAATGAAATTGGAATTTGAAGAAGATCCTTCAAGCTCCAGCCCGCCTATTATGGGAACTACGTTTACATTAAATCTCCTGCCAATATTTATATATTCAAGGACACTTCTGAATGTTTCTGACCATGAAACCCCTATAAAGATATTTGGTTTTAAAATTCTTTTAAGGATGTCAGTTAATTCAAGTCCCGCATATTTAAAAATATCGTTTCCACTGCTGAATGTTGGAACAATCCTGCATTCTTTTAATGCAAATGTTGTTTCAATTAGATCTTCAAGTTCATAGCTATCCTTTATTGGTATGTTTAATTTTGTCTCAACAAAACCATTTTCCTTTGCATAATTTAAATATCTTATAACCTTAATTCTTGAGATATTAAGTTTTTTTGATATCTCATTTTGAGTCAGGTCATCAATATAATAATGTTTTAAAATTTTATATAAAGTTTTTTTATCGCTTAATTTTTTCATAAAAATATAATTATTTAATATAACACTTTCTACATTTATTATTCAAATGTACAAATTATTTTTTATTTTATTTTATTTATTTTTATTGTCAACAATTCTAAATAATTTCTTTAATAATTCTATTTAATTTAAAAAATATTATTAATCTACGCTTCCTTAGCCTGTCCCTTCATTGAAGCAGCGCCTGTTACATAAGACATTAATTCCTGTTTTTCCACCTTACCGCCGGCAAATTTAGCTACCAGTTCCCCATTATAAATAACTGCGATATTGTCGCTAAGTTCCAGTATCTCTTCTATCTCTGATGAAGTTAGTATTATTGCAAAACCATGTCTTGCCAGTTCATCAATTATTTTATAAATTTCAGCTTTAGCTCCTACATCAATACCCCTTGTCGGGTCATTAAGCATCAATAGTTTTGGTTTAGTTGCCAGCCATTTTGCAATTACAACTTTTTGCTGGTTACCTCCTGATAAAGAATCTACTTTTTTAAACATGCTGTCTGTAACTATATTAAGTTTTTTTGAATATTCTTTAACAACAGAATTAATCTTTAATGGACTGATAAATCCTGGTATAGCACATATTTTATCCAGAATAGTAAAAATTATATTATCTCTGATAGACCACTCCAGCATTAAACCCTGATTGTGTCTTTCAGCAGGAACCAGTGCCCAGCCATTTTTTATTGCAGCCCATGGTTTTTGCCTGTCTACCCTTTTTCCATTATAAAATATATGACCTGAGTCTTTTTTCTCAAGTCCGAATAATATTCTGAAAATATCCTCAACACCTGATCCATCAAGCCCAGCCAAGCCAAGCACTTCACCTTCACGAATACCAAGATCTATATTTTTTATTTTCCTTCTTTTATTTAAATTCTTTACTTCAAGAACTATCTTATTACTTGATAATATTCTTCTATGCGGAAACATTTCTTCAAGTTTCCTGCCAATCATTGCAGCAATTATTTCATTCTTAGATATATTTTTTATTTCCCATGTATTTATATATTTTCCATCTCTTAATACTGATATTCTGTCGGATATATTGAAAACCTCTTCGAGACGGTGTGATACATAAATAATTGTTATGCCTTTTTTTCTAAGATCTCTGATAAACTTAAATAATGATAATGTTTCACTTTCTGTAAGTGCAGAATTAGGTTCATCCAGAATTAATATCTCTGAACCATATGACAGTGCCCTGCTTATTTCAACGATTTGCTGATCCGCTATAGATAAATTTTCCACCCTGTCATAAGGTGAAATCTGGTGCTCCGTTTCCAGACTGTTTAATATCTTGCGGCTTTCCTTAGCCATCTCCGTATTTTTAACAAAGCCAAAGATATTTTTAATTTCTTTAGTCATAAATATATTTTGCAAAACGGAAAGATGAGGATATAAATTCAGCTCCTGATAGACAATGCTAATGCCGGCTTTTACTGCATCCAGAGGATTTCTTATATTAACTTCTTTTCCTTTTATAAATATTTTTCCGCTGTCTTTTCTAACTGCACCAGCTAAAATCTTCATTAAAGTAGATTTGCCTGCTCCATTTTCACCAACGATTGCATGTATCTCGCCTTTTGCAATTTCAAAACTTATATGATCAAGAGCAACTGTTGCACCAAATGACTTATTTAAATTTTCAATTTTAATCATTGTTTCCATACTTGGCTTTTAAATCATATTGTTTACAATGGGGCAGACTATATCAAGCTGCCCCATTATTCTTATTATCTTTTACATCTTACGGAACATATTCACTGAAAGGCACTGTCTTTTCCCATATAGGTGTAAATTGATCCTGTATTACTTTTTTGTAAAAATCATATTCCACTTTTGGATCATTTTCACGTTTTATAAATTCATCAACATTTGCGGCTGTAACAACTTCTTCACCCGGATTAACCCATCCTGTAGCAAGCGGATTTCCCTTCAGCAGATTTTCAAAAATAGCTGCCATTGGAATGTATCCCTGAAGATAAGGTCCCTGTCCTACTGTAATATCAAGTGTGCCGTCTTTAATACCCTGTAATTCATTTGGTTCAAGGTCATATCCTGCAACAAAAAATTTAGCACTTGGATTTTTTCTCTTAAACTGATCTGCAGCACCCGGCTCAAGGAAACTGGAACCTAAAAGCATTACCATATCCGGATTTGCTGAATAAACACCTTCAACCCACGAATAAGTTGCATCCGGAGACTGTCCGCAGTCAAGAGGTCCTATAATTGTATAATCAGGATTCTTCTTTAATACTTCCAAAACTCCTTTTATTCTTCCTTCAAGCACTGGGAGTCCGGGAATAGGTATCCCAAGCACAACTTTTCCTTTTTTGGGAGTATTTGGATTATCAAGCAGCGCCTGGCCAAGAATTAATCCATCAGTATATCCTGATATTCCACAAAATAATGATTGCTTGGAGTCAGGAGCACCAACATTTCCTGTATTAACAATTACACCTTTATCAACTGCATTATTAATTGGTACAGTCCATGCTCCTGCTGCTGCTGCAACAGTCATTATTCCCTTTGCGCCTTTTTCCACCATTGAGTCAAATAATGCAATCTGTTCCGTTGCTTCCATTTTTGAAGGTATCAGAACCTGCATATTTGTTGCTCCATAGTCTTTTGCTGCATTTTCAGCACCTCTTTTTATGGTATTGGCAAAAGCACTGGATATATGAAGTACAGCAGCAAACAAAGTATCTGAAGGAACTGTTGTTACACTTGCCTTTGTGGTTTCAACTGCAGTAGTTTCAGCGGCTGCTGTAGTTGTGGTCTCGGCTGCTGTAGTTTCTGCGGCAGCAGTAGTGGTTGCTGCAGTTTTTTTGCAGCCGGAAAGTGTAAAAAATGACAGCACAGAAACTGCCAGTACTACAACTAAAAACCATAATACTGTTTTTTTCATAATAATCTTCCCTCTTTAATGATTTTTATAAATTTAGTAAAATCTTTTGGAGATTTGTTTTCTATAAATGCCTTCATGCTCATCGGAGGATTTTGGAAACAAATCTCATTTTTTATTTATAAAACCACCTCCTTTTCTCAATTTTTCTGGTATTTTATATTTCTTCAGATATTTAATATTTTTAATATTTTAAAACCTCCTTTCAGCTATTGACTGCTTCTTAATCTTTTAAACAAATAATCTATAGCAACTGCAGCTAATATAACAAACCCTGTAACAGTTGAACTCCAGTAAGGAGACACACCAAGCTGAACTATGCCATTTCTTATCACAGCAATTATCAATGCACCAATCAATGCACCAAGAATTGAACCGGAACCTCCCGCTAATGATGTTCCCCCGATGATTACAGCAGCGATTACACTTAGTTCATTACCTACGCCCATTTCAAGATGGGAACTTTGAAGAAAAGAAAGCTCAAGGGTACCTGCAAATGCTGCCAGTGCACCCATTAAAATAAATACTATGATTCTGTATTTAATTATATTTACACCGCTGAATTCTGCCGCATGAGGGTTGGAGCCTATTCCCCTAACTCTTATACCAAAAACTGTAAATCCGTATATTACAAAGAAGATTACAGTTAAAATCAGAAATATTAATGCTATAACCGGAAATTTCCCAATTGTTCCGCCTATCTTTGTAAAAAAGAAGCTTGTCTTTTCAAAACTGTAAAATGGACTGCCTTGAGAAATTACAAGTCCAAGACCTTTAAACACACTTAAAGTACCCAGTGTGACAATTATAGTAGGAATTTTAAATGCTATGCTAAAACCTATGTTAAACAGTCCGCAAACAACTCCAACAAGAATTCCAATGATTACTGCAAGCCATACATCCACTTTCATAGTAAGCAAAAAACCTACAGTCATACCTGCAAGATTATAAATACTGCCTATGGATAAATCCACATCCCGCATCGAAAGTACAAACACCATTCCAAGTGACATTATGCCGACATAGGAAGCAGATCTTAAAATAGAAATTAAATTAGTAATTCTAAAAAAATTTTCAGTCGAAAATCCTAAAATCAGACATAATGCCAGTAATGCAAGACCTACCCCCAGTTCCTGAACTCTGGATATTTTCCCTTTAGCCAAACTGAACCTGCCGCTAATCTGATTCACATTTACCAACCCTTCTTATTGCAAATATAAATATTTTTTAACTGTTTTAAATTTATTAATTTATTGCACTTATTTTCCATAGTTTTAAATTAACTTTTATATTTAAAATAAAAATTTCCATAAAATGTTAAAAATCACTTTTTAAATAAAAATTTATATAAATTTCGTTAATTTTTTATATTTATATGTTTTATTAATTTTTTAAATATTTATGGGATATTTCCCATATTTATATGCAAAATCATATAAAGCAAAAACATTTTCCAGAGGAACATCACTTGCAATATTATTAGCTGTAGACAGGACATAACCTCCTCCAGGTGCAAGCGATCTGATTCTTTCAATCACTTCATTTTCTACATCTTTAACAGAACCCAGCATTGCTTCCTGTAAATCTATTCCCCCCTGAAAGCAAATGTCATTTCCAAATTCTTTTTTTAACTTATAGGTATTCATATTGGCTGCAAGAGGTTGTACAGGATTAATTATATTTATCCCTATTTCAATAAAATCAAGAATAATGCTGTAAATGCTTCCGCAGGAATGAATCAGAACCTTTGCATTTTTAGCATATTTTTTAAACATGTCAATTAAAATCTTATGTCTTGGCTTTATAAATTCTCTATATTGATCAGGAGAAATCATAAGATTGCTTTGAGTTCCGAAATCATCATTGAATTCTACAACATTAATATATTCTCCAATTTCCTTAAGATATGCTTCATAAACTTCATAATTAAATGCAAGGATCTTATCAAGAAGACAATTAACAAGAGGTTTATCAAATATTAAATCCACAAACAGCTTATCCATGCTTCTTAATACCCATGCACAATCCCAAAGTCCAAGAAGAGTAGCTTTATATGCTCCTATTGCAAAATCTGTATTTCCATACAAATCTTTTGCTTCCTGCCTTAATCCCTCAAAGCGTCTTTTATCTTTTGGATCCGGAAACTTATATTTTTTTATGTCATCAATTAATGCATCTTTAAGAGGGTGTGAAATAAAATTTACAGTTTCACCGTTAGGGCTTGCTTTCATCCTGATTCCCAATTCATATTCCCAGCTTCCATCTTCAAAAATCCTGTTATGAGGAAGTCTTCTTATCTGAATTTCACGGAAATCAATGTGAAAATAATCAAGAACCTTGGGATTGTAATATATTACATTTCCAAGTTCATCAAGCATGTTTTCTTTTTCATATTCCTCGCTAATGCCCAGTTTTTCCTTTACCTTATAATAAACATTCTTTGTAAACTTTTGAGCAACCCCGCCTATGCAAATTGGTACTCTGTCAGGTTCCTGATGATTATATGCCTTTATAACTCTTTCCCGCGAATTCATTAAATCTACCTTTCCAAGGACTGTTAAGTGATAATTTCCTCTTTTAAAAATTTTTAAGTCTTTTTAAACAATAAAAAATGCTATTTTAAAATTCCAAATTTTTCCTTAACTTTTGCCAGTTTTTCAAAGCTTTCAAGAGATTCCTCATAAATTTGAATAAATAATGGATATAGTTCAGTATAAATTTTGTGGTTATTTTCGTTTGGATGATATATCTTCCTGACTCTTATAATTTTATCAATTGCTTCTTCAAAGCTTTTATAAATACCAACACCTACTCCTGCAAGTACTGCATTGCCTAAGGTAGCAGCCTCAGGCACATTTACCGTAATTACTTTCCTGTTTGTCACATCAGAAACGACTTGGCACCATGTTTCACTATTTGAAGGACCACCAACAAAAATAATTTCATCAATCTTAATCCCCATATCAAGAATAACTTTTAAGCTCTGATAACTATCAAAAACACAGCCTTCTATAACAGCTTTAATTAATTGAGCTCTTGTAGTTGTCGGTCCCAAACCAAAAAATACACCTTTTGCATAAGGGTTTAAAACAGGTGAAAAATGACCCATTAAAAATGGCAGATAAATCACACCTCCGGCACCTGCTTCTGTTCTTAAAGCTTCGGCATCCATGATTTCAAATGGGTCAAGCACCGAATTTAACATTGATGATGCATTTTTTTCAAGTCCTCCAAGAGTATCCCTGAACCATTTTAATGAAAAACCTATCGAACCCTGTACGCCGTCAATTAATTTTATCTTCGGATTGTTTATACACAGACAATTAAGCAAATACGGTGAAGTCTTGAAAAGGTCATCTGTTATTACTGTAGTATTTGCACCGGTACCAGTATATAAAAAAGCTTGGCCTGCTTTAATTGCACCGCCGCCAATTGCCCCCGAAGGCATATCATTACCTCCGCAAAAAACCGGTATGCCTTCTATAAGACCTGTTTCTTGAGCAGTCTTATTTGTTACTATGCCTGCCTGTTCAGTATTTGCAATCAATTTTGGAAATTTTTCATAATCCAAACTCATTGCTTTAATTAGTTCTTCACTGTATTTTAATTTTTTGATATCAATGCCATACTCAACAAAAGAAGCTGAGGCATATTCAAGAATAAATTCCCCTGTTAACCTTTGAACTATAAATCCTGAAGCTTCAGTATATTTAAAAAGCTTTTTATATACCTCAGGTTCATTATTTTTAATCCAGATTAGATGCGGCATTGTATTCATAGTTGTAGGATAACTTCCGCTTGCGGTATTTATAAGGTCTTTGCAATTCTTTATTAGGAAATCAACTTCTACCTGAGCTCTCTGATCAGACCATGGTAAAGCATTATACAAAACATTTCCGTCTTCATCCAAAGGAACCGGACAGCAACCTAAACCGCTTACACTTATACCTGCTATCGAATCAGGATTAATACCGGTTTTTTTAAGGCACTCTCGAATTGTAACTTTAGTACTTTCCCACCAGTCTGCAGGATCATATTCAACCCACCCGGGTTTTGGAAAATATACGGGATACTCCTTGGCTGAAAAAGCCAAAACTTTTCCTTCCTTGTTAAAAAACATTGTCTTTACATTTGTTGAACCCAAATCAATACCTATAAGAATATCTTTCATTGAATCTGCTCCTTTTTAAAATATTTTAATTTTCTCAAAATAACGCTTTAAAAAATTAACATGATATAGCTCTTGCTGTCTCTTCATCTGTTAAAAGAATATTAATATTTTTATTTTTAATACATGCTTTTAAAATTTCTACTTTTTTAGGTCCCCAGGATATCAGTATTGAGTTTTTTATTTTTCTGATTGATTCAAATGGAAGTATCCTGACTATTCTGTCATTTATCATATTTTCAACTAATTCTCCGGCAGCATTTAAGAATTCAAAATTTAATATTCCAACAACACCCAGCGAGTCCAGATAATCTATATCCTTCTGGTTGAAAGCTCCCAGTCTGCTGAAACTTGTATCAAGACTTGCTGCACTTACAGCTAAAATTACCGTGCTTAATTTTTTATTCAGTTCAATGATATTCCTGGTCTGGCTGTCTGCTTCCAGTATTTTTTTTGCTTTTTTTGAATCAACAATATTCGGGATATGGATAGGATAATATCTGCCGCCTATCTTATCCGCAAAGTTTTTAATTACAAAATTTGTTGAATTATCCTGTCCCTGAATGCCAATTGCACCTGTAACTGGGATCACATTTACATTTATTTTTTTATTAAGTTTTAAATATCTTGAAACTCCTTCAAGAGTTGTCCCCCAGGAGATACCAACATATTCATCGTCATTTAAAATTCTTCCCAGAATATCGGCAAGCTCAATTGCTATGTATTTATATGTATCTTCAATATTTTCAAAAGAAGGTACTATCCTGCATTCCTTTAAACCATATTTATTTTCAAATTCAGTTTCAAGTTCATCATTTTCATTAATCGGAAAATTTAATTTTGTTTCAACTAATTTATGAGCCTTTGCATAATAAATATATCTTGCAACTTTTATTCTTGATATGGATAACCTATTAGCTATTTCATTTTGAGTAAGATTATCTACATAATACATTCTTAAGACTTTATAAATTGTTTTTCTGCGTTTATCTGCCGACATTATTGATTGAAATTTTTGTTCATAGATATGTACAATAATTGATTAATTGTTCATTATAATGTACATTTGTACATTATAATTATAAAACTAATTATAAATATTTGTCAATTTATTTTTTTAATTCCGGTTTTAAAGGCTAATTTTTGCTGAGTTTTTGCAAAATATTTATTTAGCTTAATAATAAAATTTTCATTTTCCAGAGCTGATTGATGGAAACTTTAAAAAGAATAGTCTTTAATTAATAAAGGCAGAGAAATTAAAATAAGCCCGGCATATTCATCCCGCCTGCAAGTGAGCCCATCTTATTTTTATACTCATTTTTTGATTGAGTTAATGCGTCATTTATGGCAACCATAACCATATCTTCCAGCATTTCAATATCACTTGCATCAACCATTTCAGGATTTATTTTAACCTCCAGCAGTTCCTGGTCACCGTTAACCTTTACTTTTACAACCCCACCGCCGGAAGAAGCTTCAAAAACCATATCTTTTAATTCATTCTGGATTATTTCAAGCTGTTTTTGCATTGCTCTTGCCTGCTTCATTAAATCGCCGTAATTAATCCCCACTTTTTTTCTCCTTTATTCCAAATTTTTTCTCTAAATAATTATATTCTTCAATCTTATCTTCATCCGGATTGACATAATAATCAAAATCACTGTCCTGATTATTTGCTTCTTTAATTTTAAAGTATTGTTTTTTTATTTGTGTTTTAATTTTTTCATCTTTGTCAATATCTTCTATGACTTTACCTTTTTCTTCAATCCTGTCCTGGCTTAAACTTGTTTTCTTCATACTGCCCGTTAAATTCTTTATGTCAGTCAGATCCTTTCCCTCACCCTCAAAAAAGAAATTTACCTTAAATAGGCTTCCTGTAACTTCCCTTATGGATTCTTCAATCTTCTTAAGATTTTCAGGTTTGTTTAAGCTTTCTTTATGAAATTTGTAATTATCAGGAAGATAAAATAAAATGCTGTCATTATTTATCTTTAACTTTCTGGTTTCAACAAATTGAGAATAAAGCGGTATACCTTTTTCCTTTGATCTCAAGGATTTGCAGATCCTGTCCCAGTCTGATATGATTTTGCCTGCAGCAATATCATTTGCTGAACCTTTAGAAGTGCCTGATTCTTTTAGAGACTCCTTATTTTCAGAAGCAGCTTGCTTATTTTCTTTTGTCCCGGTTTTTATTTCAGTTTCAGAACTTACTTTCAGCGGTACTGCCGCCGATTGCTTCAATTCTTCCTTTTCAAATTTATTAACATTAATATTTTCATATTTTTCTTTTAATTCATTTGAAATATTTATAAGATTTCTCTGAATTTCAATAATTTTCAAATTTAAATCTTTTATTTCCCTGTCAAAAACAGATATTTTTTCGTCAGAAGAACCAAAAACATTAGCTTCCTTATTTTCATTATCATTCCCGTTATAAATTACTGCTTTAATTAAAGCAGATCTGAATAAAATTTTGCTGCCTTCACTTATCTTTATTTCCCTGTAAAGATCAGTAAACAGATCTATATAATAATGAAGAGCATTATTTGTAATTAATTTTGCCTGATCGCTGTATTTTTCCCTGTATTCTGCATTTATATTTAATATCTCATAGGCAGATTCATAATTTTTAATAATAAAAAGGGTATGCAGATGATTTAAAAATTCTTCTACAAAAATTCTCAAATTCTGATAGCTTTCCTGAAGCCTATGCTCAAAAAATAATGCTTCACTTATATTATTTTCTATAAGTATATTTGTGAGTTCAAATAAAATTTCAAAGTCTACCGCACCAAGTAATGCTGCAACATCTTCAACTTTTATTTTATCTTCATCAAGAGATGCTAATTTTTCAAGTATTACATTTGCATCTCTCTGGCTACCTCCCGAATATTTTGAAATCAGACTTAAAGCTGCATCGCTGATATCAATATTTTCTTTCGCAGAAATTGTTTTTAGTTTCTTTGTAATGGAATCTGAACTTATAGGTTTAAAGTTAAATCTCTGACATCTTGATAAAATTGTTGGTAAAACTTTTTCAGGTTCCGTTGTAGCCAGAATAAACATGACATGTTCCGGTGGCTCCTCCAGAGTTTTAAGAAGTGTATTAAATGCTGCATCGGTAAGCATATGGACTTCGTCAATTATATACACTTTTTTCTTAAGATAGTTTGGCAGATAATTAACTTTTTCAATAAGATCACGAGCTGTTTCTACTTTTCTATTTGATGCAGCATCTATTTCAATAACGTCAACATTTGTCCCGTTGGTTATGCTTATACAGTTTTCACAGATATTGCAAGGTTCAATATGGTTTTTATCCTTCTCCCTTTCCTTGCAATTGACCGCTTTTGCAAGTATTCTTGCAGTAGAAGTTTTGCCTGTACCTCTCGGTCCGCAAAAAATATATGCATGAGACAACCTGCTGGTTTTAATGGCATTCTTAAGTGTTTTTACAGTATCGTCCTGACCTACAATTTCACTGAAATTTTGAGGTCTCCACTTTCTGTATATTGAAATATATCCCATTTTTTTGATTTAATTTTAGAAAATAAAACTTAAAGACCATGCACCGGTCTTCGATTTATAACACCAAGCGCCCTTCCTGCAGCCGGCTCCAGCCAGGCTTCCTTGTGGCACCCGAAGCAATTTACTTACCGCTGCTTCCTCTCGGACCTGACGGGGTTTGTAAGACTTCGCCGCACAAGACCCGACTTTCAACGCTGCTTGCAGAATAGCTGACCTTACTGCAATAAACCTCAAATACCGGAATTCAGCCTCACTGTAGCGGATTGTGAGTTACAGGGCACCGCTAGCTCCCCGCCTAGCACGGTCAATATTGATTATATAAAATAAATAAAAAAAATTATACAGGCAAACTGCAAACTGCATGAAAAAAAATTGTTGATAATTAAATTTAAACTAGTAGAATTTTCTAATTGCATATAAAAGTCCGGGGAAAAGATGCTAAGGGAAAAGATAAAACCAAATGTTTATAATATAAGTTTATCGTCAATAGGTCATTTTGCGGTTGATCTTTACCCTGCTTTCATAGTTGGAGTAATTCCCCTTATTGCAGTAAAATTTGATTTGTCATTATTCCAGGTGTCCTTATTAACTGCCATTTCACAAATATCCAATAGCTTAACACAGCCTTTGTTCGGATATTTATCAGATAAACATGGAGTAAAAAATTATTTTTTTTATGGTATATTTTCCGCTGCCGTATTTTTATCTTTAATTGCGATAATGCCGAATTATTTCGTTGTTTTGATATTATTGTTTCTTGGCAATCTTGGAGTTTCAGCTTTTCATCCGCCAAGTGCGGCAATTGGCGCTGAATACAGAGGCAAAAAAAAGGGATTTGGAAATTCTATTATCGCTCTTGGAGGTAATATCGGATATTCGGTAGGTTCTCTTTTTTTTATTTCAATCATAGACAAAATAGGTATAAAATTTTCTCCATTTGCAATGATCCCAGGAATATTAATAGCAATTTTTTTATTAAAATCATTTTCCGTCTATGATAAAAAAAAGAAACTGTCAAGAAATGTTTCACAAAAAACTGGAGCTGACAGTACCAAATTTATAAAAGCAAAATTGCTTCATATTTTTTTAGTCTGGCTTGCAGCATTTTCAAGGGATCTGACATGGATGGGACTTCTTACATTCATGCCGCTATATTTTACAAACCTGAAAATAAATGTAATTAATATAAGTATTATCCTTTTGATTTTTGGATTTATCGGCGGGATAGGCGGCGTTTTTTCATCTTATTTTGCAGACAGGCTAAAAAGAAGTGTTTTAATCCAAATCGCATATCTTGCAATAATTCCATTAATTTATTTTATCTTTAAGACTTATGCACCTGTAAATATAATTTTATTTATATTGACAGGTTTTTTCCTGATCTCAACTGTTCCTCTGTGTATAAGCTTATCTCATGAAATATTTCCAAAAAATTTAAGCCTTGCTTCCTCACTGGTCATTGGATTTTCCTCCGGTTTTGCAGGTATAACAATGATGTTTATTGGAAAACTTGCAGATAAAATTGGAATAGAAAGAACTATCCATATAATGCTTATTCTTCCGGTTGTTGCAATTATGGCAATGTTTTTTATGCCTTACGCTGAAAGAAAAAGACTGCAAGGATAACATTATTTAAGATTCTTATCAAACTATTTAACATAGATTTAACATAAAATTAACCTGTCCTTAAAATTCATCCGATACAATTAATATAATAATTTGCCGGATATTTCTTTTAGATGAAATGGCAAACAAAACTTTATTTTTTAAATTTAAAAAGAATCAGCGACTTTTTTCACAATTATATTTAAGAATGACATTTTTAAGGATTCGGGATTAAAACAATTTAAGGAGGAATCAATGAAACTTATTATAGCAATGATACAACCACATAAATTACCTGAAGTAAAACAGGCACTTTTTGAAGCTGAAGTTTACAAAATGACTGTTTCAAATGTTCTTGGATGCGGGCAGCAGAAAGGATATTCTGAAACCTACAGGGGAATAGAAATAGATGAAGTTAATCTGTTAAAAAAAATAAGACTTGAAATTGCAGTAAACGAAGATTTTGTTGAAAGAACAATAGAGGTAATAAAAAAGGGCGCTTATACCGGTAAAATTGGGGATGGAAAAATTTTCGTTTTGGACTTGCATAGATGCATAAGAATAAGAACCGGAGAAGAAGGTTCAGTAGCCATAGGATAAGAAAAATTTTTTTAACTTTTTATGTAAGTGAACCTTCCTTCAATTCTTCCATCAACATTCTGGTGATTTCTTAAATATTCAAGCAAAACTTGTTGTGCAGAGGTTGATATAACCTTTGATTTGCCGGATTCCATTAATTCTTCATTGGAAATATTAAGGTAAGCTTGTGAATTATTAAAATGATATCCCTGCATGGCAATTTTATAGAATTGATCATTCTCTATCGGCTTGCCGTCAAAATCAAGTGAAATTAATTCTTTTTTATTGTCATCATAAACTGCTTTTATTCTTTTATTTACCTGATAACATTCACCTTCTCCATTTCTGTTTTCAGGTCTCATGAAATGTGAAAATATTTTTTTTATCTTGCTTCCGGGGATAAAATGCCTGCTTAACGTATCATCATAAGGAAAACAGGACATTGCATCTTTTAATGTAACTAAAGGACCCATTTCTTTAATCCTGATAGACCCTGCTCCGGTTAACATGATATCCGTTTCAGCTATTTCAGCAAAAGCATCCGATATCAGGTTGCCAAGTTCTGTTTCAATTTCTCTTTGCGGATGAGTAAGTTTTTTTGCAAATTTACATATGATTGTATTATATTTTCTGTCAACATCTTCCTTAAAAGAATTTATATATTCTTCAAGCTCTTTATCAGGTTCGGCAATATCGCTGTCTATTGGAATAAGCTGCCATTTCATTTCAATAATACTGTTTGTGTCATCATCAACCAGAATATCAAACCTTCCAATCTGATCTGTTCCAACTCCGGCTTGAGTTATATAGATTCCATTTACACATGCAGGCTGCTCCAAAATTGTATGTGAATGTCCGCCAATTATTAAATCTATTCCCCATTCTGGTTTTAATAATTTAGCAAGTTCAACATCAGAATCAAAACCTATATGAGTCAAAACTATTGTTAAATCAATATCATCATTTTTATAGGCATTTGAGATAATCCCGATTTCATTGCTTGCTTCTTCAAGAGTTACAAAACTTGAAATTAATTTGTCCTGCTTTATCGAATCAATAACTTTTTCAGTTACTATCCCGGTAAACAAAATATCAAAACCTGCTTTCTTTATGATCAGATATGGCAGCATCAATCTTTTATTATAATGAGTAATATATAAATTCGCATTTACTATTGGAAAATTTGCCATTTTTTCAAGAAAAAGCAGATGTGGAAGGCCATAGTCAAATTCATGGTTTCCCAGAGCTACAATATCAGGAGCAAGATAATTCATTATTTCCATTGTTGAAATGCCTTTATATTCGAAATCAATAAGGCTGCCTTGAACCATGTCACCTGAAATTATATACAATACATTTTTTTCTTCTTTTCTTACCTTATTAATATAGCCGGAAAGTAATGCGAGGCCGCCTATCAATTTTCCTTCTCCGGCTTTTACTTCTGCCAAAAAATCCCCATGCATATCATTTGAGTGCAGGATTGTGAATTTTTGGATGTTCTTTTTTCTATCGTCCATATATATCCTCACGTAATCAGATAATAATTCTATGATTAATTTTTATATCTAAGTTATTTTATGATAAAAAATAATAACTTTGAATAAAATTCTCTTAATTTTACTTCTTGTTTATGTAATCGCTAAGAGGGATGTGGAGATGCATAATTTATTTATTATTTTTATTTCTTAAGTATTTCCACCAGTTTTGTTATATTTTAACCTGTATAACATTCCTACAGAACATTTATAAAAGTTATTTTCTTATTCACAAATCCTAAAACTATTTTTATAATTAGCAAAAATTTGAGATAATATTACAATATACTGATAAGAAATTTTTTCAAAAGATAATAACAATGAAGACAAAAATAAAAAAGTTTGACCTTATTGTAAAACAAGTGGCAGATACCTTAAAAAAAGAATTAAAAGAGCAAATAAATGATGTCATACTATTTGGTTCAAGAGCAAGAGGTGATTTTCAATCTGAATCAGATTATGACATTTTAGTCTTAGTAACTAAGAAAACAAAAGAGCTTAGAGATAAAATTGATGAAATTGTTTGGGAAATTGCCTGGGAACATAACGTAGTTATTACTGCTTTTATCTATGAAAAATCACGCTTTGAAAATGATAGATTTGAACCTCTCTTCATGAATATCCAGAAAGAAGGCGTTTTAATACGGTGAAAAAAGATACGGAACTTACCAGAAAGCTGAATGTTATCATGTCCAAGGCAAAAGATACTTTAAAGATCGCCAGGCAGCTTTATGAACAGAATTACTATAATGATTCTGTATCAAGAGCATATTATGCAGTTTTTCATTCCCTACAGGCAATTCTTTTAACTACTGGCTTAAGCTTTTCAAAGCATTCAGGAATTATCGGAGCATTTAATAAGGAATTCATTCATAAAGAAGTATTTCCTAAAGACTTTCATAAAATGATTGAACGTCTTTTTAAAGACAGACAGATTGGAGATTATGAATATGAGGAAGATTTAAATTCTGATGAAGCCAAACAAGATATTGCAAATGCAGAAAATATTATTTTATCTATCGAAAGATATTTAATCAGAGAAGGTTTTTTAAAATTCAATCAGAACAATATATAGTTTTATTTCTCAAACCATATTTTTCGCCTTCAGTCCGTCCTTTCGAACCCCTTTGTTTAAACATGCCACCGGCATCTTTAAACTCTTAACTATAGTTTTCCTTTAAAATTTACAGTATATGGCGGAGAGAGAGGGGTTCGGTCTTTCGTCTCACTATCGTTCGCTGCAGAGCCGCGGACTCCTTCGGCTGTCGCCTTCAGTCCGTCCTTTCGAACCCCTTTGTTTAAACATGCCACCGGCATCTTTAAACTCTTAACTATAGTTTTCCTTTAAAATTTACAGTATATGGCGGAGAGAGAGGGGTTCGGTCTTTCGTCTCACTATCGTTCGCTGCAGAGCCGCGGACTCCTTCGGCTGTCGCCTTCAGTCCGTCCTTTCGAACCCCTTTGTTTAAACATGCCACCGGCATCTTTAAACTCTTAACTATAGTTTTCCTTTAAAATTTACAGTATATGGCGGAGAGAGAGGGGTTCGGTCTTTCGTCTCACTATCGTTCGCTGCAGAGCCGCGGACTCCTTCGGCTGTCGCCTTCAGTCCGTCCTTTCGAACCCCTTTGTTTAAACATGCCACCGGCATCTTTAAACTCTTAACTATAGTTTTCCTTTAAAATTTACAGTATATGGCGGAGAGAGAGGGGTTCGAACCCTCGAGGCAGTTTATCACCACCTACTCGATTTCGAGTCGAGCGCTTTCAACCACTCAGCCATCTCTCCGGCTTGAAAAAATACTTACTTTCGAAAAATTTTCCTGAATTATCAAAAAAATATTTTCCACAATTAATAATTTTTTCTAAGGATAAAATAATAACAAATTTTAGTGTAATAAGCTTTAATAAATATGATTTAAAAAAACTTATAATATCAATATTTGATTTTTTATTTTATAGTTCTATACATTATAATTATTTTCTGGCAAATAATTGTTTGAAGGGCATAAAATTAAAAAATTTTTAAGCTTAATTTGAATAAACAATTTACTAAAAATAGAATTGTTCAGTTATAGTTAGTCTTAGTTATTAAAATTATCGAATGATTTTATTCAAATAGATCAAATAAAAAATAAATTTTTAACAAAAAATTTTAGATAAATTTTCAGGAGGTAGTAAAGGTGGATTCCAGAATCAGAAAACTGGCTGCAAATCTGGTTAATTATTCCTGTGAAATAAAAAAAGGTGAAAAAGTCCTGATAGAATGTGTCGGGACAAGCCCTCTTAATCTGGTCAAAGCTCTTATTGGAGAAATATACAAGGCAAAAGGAGTACCTTTTGTGGCAATAGGGACAAACACTATAACAAGAGAGCTTTTAAAAAACAGCACGGTCAAACAGTTGAAGGTAATGGCAGATTATGAATTATACAGAATGAAGGAAATGAAAGCCTTTATCGGAATCAGAGCTCACGATAATGTAAATGAATTAAGTGATGTAGCCCCGGAAAACATGAAAAAGTATTCTTTAAATTACCACCATCCTGTTACAGAATACAGGGTAAAAAATACAAAGTGGGTAGTACTGAGGTGGCCAAATAATTCCATGGCTCAGCTTGCAAACACAAGTCTTGAAGCTTTTGAAGATTTTTATTTTAATGTCTGCAATTTAAATTATAAAAAAATGTCAAAAGCAATGGATCCGCTGATAGATTTGATGCTAAAAACAGATAAAATAAGATTAAAGGGACCAGGTACAGACCTTACTTTTTCAATCAAAGGTATACCTGCAATAAAATGCGCGGGAAAGTTAAATATTCCGGATGGTGAAGTTTTTACAGCTCCCGTCAAAGACTCAGTAAACGGCAAAATCACATTTAATACTCCTGCTGTTTTTCAGGGAGTAACTTATGAGAATATATTTTTTGAATTTAAGGATGGTAAAATAATAAATGCAACTTCAAACAATACTGAACGGTTAAATAAAGTTCTGGATACTGACAAAGGATCAAGATATATCGGTGAATTTTCATTTGGAGTAAATCCCTATATTACTAGACCAATGAATGATGGTTTGTTTGATGAAAAAATTTCAGGGAGCATTCACTTAACTCCGGGAAGCTGCTATGGTGAGGCTTCAAATGATAACCATTCTTCAATTCATTGGGATCTGGTGTATATACAAACTCCTGAATATGGCGGAGGGGAAATATATTTTGATGGGAACCTTATAAGAAAAGATGGTATTTTTGTAACCGATGAACTTTCGTCTCTAAACCCTTAAAACTTAAAATAATCTTTATTTAATTTGATTAATTTTTTTGTAAGTTAATGTTAAAATACTTGTAATTTCTTTATTTATAAATATCCATACAGATATATTAAATAAAAGTAATGAATCCAAAAGAAAATTCTGATAATTCCTTCTTCAAAAAAGCAGGTGATAATTTTTCAGGTAAGATAATCGCAATAGCCAATCAGAAGGGAGGAGTCGGAAAAACAACTACTTCAGTAAATGTTGCAGCTTATCTTAGCCATTACGGATATAAAACAATATTGATTGATATGGATCCCCAGAGCAATGCAACGAGTGGTTTTGGATTTTCCCAAAATGATATAAATATTTCAACTTACAGCCTTATTATCTATAGTGAAGATCCCGGTAAAGCTATTTTGAATACTCCTTATGAAAATTTAAAATTAATCCCTTCAAGCAAACAGCTTTCAGGAGCAGAAGTAGAATTAGTTACGGTGTTTAAAAGAGAATTCAGACTTAAGGAAGCTCTGCAGAAATTGGAGGAAGATTATGATTTTATAATTATAGACTGCCCTCCATCCCTTGGTTTGCTTACAATAAATGCCCTCGCTGCCGCCAAAGATATAATAATACCAATCCAGTGTGGATATTTTGCCCTTGAAGGTGTTTCGCAATTATTGAATGTAATAGATCTGGTCAGAAGGAGCCTAAACGTAAAACTTGAAGTAGAAGGTGTACTTATGACCATGTATTTCAGAAGCAGGCTTACAGACGGTATAGTAAATGAAATTAAGAATCACTTCAAAGATAAACTTTATAACGCTATTATCCCTAAAAATGTAAGGCTGGATGAATCAGCATCACATGGCAAGCCTATCATTGATTTTGACCGCAATGCAAAAGGTGCTAAAGCTTATAATGAACTGGTGAAGGAAATCATAGACAGATATAAAAATAAGAGTTTGTCGGCACCTGATTTTTTTTAGTTAATTAAATTCAAGTTAATTAAATTTCAAAAGGGAGGCCTGTCATAAAAAGTAATCCCAATGGCAGGACCAAGATGAGCACCGACAATTATTCCAAAGTCAACTCTAATTAACTCCTTCGGGTTAAACGCAATCTTTATTCTCTCTGCCATTTCCTCACCGTCTTCCCTTAAATCCAGGTCACCTACAGATACGATAAGATTTTCCGGGGAAGGTAAAATAGCTTTCATGGAAGCTAAAATTTCCTCTTTTGCCTGATTCCATCTCCTTGTATTTTTATATGGTGAGACTTCTCCATAATTAATAGTTAATATTGGCTTTATTTCAAGAAGAGATGCAATTAAGGATTTTGCTCTTCCTATCCTTCCACCCTTTTGCAGATATTCGAGAGTTTTTGGAACAAATAAAGACTTTATGTCCGGTTTTAACTTATTAATTCTTTCAAGTATTTGTTCAATTGATGCATCCCTATCCGCCATCATAGCTGCTTCAATTACAAGAAAACCTAAGGGCATGTGAACAAGCTGTGAATCAATAACTTCAATACCTTTATTCTGAAATTCTTTTTTTGCAATCAGTGCGCTGTCTACCGTGCCTGACATTTTTTTTGAAATATGAATGGATATAACTGCGTCATAATTTATCAATAATTCTTTGTAAACTGTAATAAAATCTCCTGGTGATGGCTGGATAGTTTTTGGAAGAGTCTTTGAAGTTTTCAGTTTCTCATAAAAATCTTTGATTGAAAGATCAACCCCATCAGCTTTATATGATTCATCACCAAAAACTACAGTTAAGGGAACTATTTTTATGCTATATTTTTCCAGGATACTTTTTGGTATATCCGCTGTACTGTCCGTTACTATGGCTATTCTTCCCAAGAATCCTCCTTAAAATATTAAACAATTAAAAAATAATAATTTTTAAATCAATATTCTGCAAAAAAATATATTAATATTATATAATAAGTCCTAATTTTAAATTCTATCAAATAAAGATTTATTTATCTCTAAAAAATTTTTTTAATAAATAAAATTTTAATGGTTATTTTTATCCCGGCCTACCAGGTCTAAACCGGATAAACTAAAGAATTGCAAATTCAAATAATCTCTTTCGAACCCCTTTGTTTAAACATGCCACCGGCATCTTTAAACTCTTAACTATAGTTTTCCTTTAAAATTTACAGTATATGGCGGAGAGAGAGGGGTTCGAACCCTCGAGGCAGTTTATCACCACCTACACGATTTCCAATCGTGCGCTTTCAACCACTCAGCCATCTCTCCAATTGGGAATTAAAAGAATGATTAAAACTTATATCAAAAATAACTTTAAAAGACAATATTTTGATATTTTATCATATATTTTCTGAAGCCAGGTTTAATAAAATCAGTTTACTGAAATATTTTTTAAAACCTCGACACTGCCACTGCCATTCCAGTTGTAAGAAAAATAATGAAAACCATGGATTACAGAATCATTCCTTTTAAAAGAAAAATATACATAAATATTATCAGGATTGTTAAAAAGAGAAGTTGATCCGTTATTATCATCGTAGGTAGGGTCAAAAGGAACCCACCCGATATCATCAAAATATACTTCAACCCAGTTATGTCCTATGCTTAATTCTGTTGCGTCAATTGTATAACCTTCAATAATTCTGGCAGGAATTCCGTAAGCCCTTAAAAGAGCAATAAACAAATCAGAATAGCTTGTACAGTCTCCCTGTTTTTCAATTAATGCTGCCTTAGCTCCAACATCTTCAGGCACATATTGAACCCATTGCATATTATCCATAACATAGTTATAGATTACCTGGACAAGCGAATAAATTTCTTCAGCTTCAAATGTGCGGGCAACTTTTTTTATATCTTCATCGTTACTTTCTATATATTTTTCTGCTATTTTATAACTGCTGAGATTCTCTGTATCAAAATCTTTATTTTCAGCATTAAAAGCTGTATCTAAACCATACTGGCTTAAAATAATTTCATCCATTATATTGATTTCAAAATTAGAGGCAGGATTGTTAATCATAAACTCCGCATAAGTGTCAGGACCATCATTAAATATTCTTTCAGGTTTAATGGAATATTCCGTATTAATTATTTTCTGCCTGTCCTTATAATCCTTTGGAATAACAGCAACAAAAATAATTTTGGAAATATCACCTGAAATATTAAACCTGTAATCCATATCAAAGCTGATCTGGATTTCATCTTTCCAATTGCCATTTTTGTTTTGATTATCGGCTTTTGTGCTTGTAGTTGTGGATGAAAAGTCGGAAGAAGTATTCTTGCTTGAATTGCTGTCTTTAATATCTCCTGCAGTTTCCTGTGTGGCATCAACATTATAATTATTTGTCCCTGAAGTTGCTGAGATTTGAGTTTTTAGTTTTTCTCCAATACTCTTACCTAAATTATAAAAACATCCGGTATTGGCAATAATAATAAAAATAAAACATACAAATAATAAAAACAAAACAAGAAATAATTTTTTATTTCTCATGATTTCATCCTCTATAATAAGATAATAATTTTATTATTTTGCCAGTTCATAAATTCTTAAAACATCCTCCCTGCCAAGCTTTATGAAATTTCCTATCGGACCTTTAGCAACTGCTTTACCTGCCATTAAATCAAATTTGTCTGAAGGAATTTTCAGTTCCGTAAGCGTAGTTGGAAGTCCTAGTTCCTTAAAATAAATTTCCAGTTCTTTTATACCTTTTAAAGCCAATTCAATATCATCAAAATCAGGTTCAACATTAAAAACTCTTACTGCAAACTGTGCAAATCTGTTAATATTATATTTGTAAACATATTTCATCCATGCAGGAAAAATGACAGAAAGTGATGCACCATGTGTAATTCCATATAATGCACTTAATTCATGACCAAGTTTATGTGATGCCCAGTCCTCAATCCTTCCTGTTCCTAAAATTCCATTATGGGCTATCGTACTTGCCCACATTAGCTCAGCCATGGCATCATAATTATCAGAGCCTCTAATGGCAATTTTTGAATTTTCAATTACGGTTTTCATAAGTCCTTCACATAACCTGTCAGTTAAATCAACATTTTTTGTTTGAGTAAAATATCTTTCAAAAGTATGAGCCATAATATCGGCTGCACCACATGAAATTTGAAAAACAGGAAGAGTTAATGTAAGTTCAGGATTTAATATTGCAAACTTTGGCAGAAGCATTTCGCTATGAAATCCTCTTTTTATTAAACCTTCTTCATTGGTTATTACCGTAACCACACTTGATTCGCTTCCGGTTGCAGGAATAGTTAAAACCACTCCTGCGGGAATTGTACTTTCAAGTTTTGCTTTTCCTTCAAAAAAATCCCATACATCTCCTAAATAGTTAACACCCATTGAAATTGCTTTTGCAGAATCAATAACGCTTCCACCTCCAACTGCTAAAATAAAATCAATCTTGTTTTCACGGCAGATATTTATTCCCTTCCTTACAAGACTGACCACAGGATTTGGTTTTACTCCACCTAATTCAAAAACCGTAATATTGCTTTCATTTAAAGATTTTTTAATTCTTTCATATAAACCGGATTTTTTAATACTACCTCTACCATAATGAAAAAGAATTTTTTTCCCATATTTTAATATCTCTTTTCCTGCTTTATCTTCAGTTCCTTTTCCAAAAATTATTTTTGTGTCATTTTTAAAAACAAAATTTTCCAATCATGCCTCCGCAATATTTGAATAAAATTTATATTTACTGCCTCCATGTTTTTTTGCCTTATACATTGCTATGTCTGCATTTCTTATCAAATCTACAACCTCAATCCCATCTGCAGGATAAACAGATATACCAAGACTGCCTTTTATTTTTAACGGAAATCCTTTAACCATAAAAGGCTCATTAAAACAATCCAGTATTTTTTCAGCAATCTTTATTATATCTTCCTCTTCTTTCAAATCTGTTAATATGAAAACAAATTCGTCTCCTCCCAATCTTGAAATT
>JAMCQQ010000062.1:1141-3004 GCA_023379515.1 Actinomycetota bacterium | reverse complement strand
TGCTCTAAATCCTCTTTTAATAAGTTCGTCTGTTAATTTTTGTATTCCTCTTTTTGTTCTACCGAAAATAAGAATTTTATGGAACCCATCCTGCCTTAATAAATTATGAAGCTGGTCTATTTTTCTTTCTTTGTTTAAGACCTTAACAATATCCTGATTTATATTTTGAGTTACATCCTGTTGTTTTACAGATATCATAACAGGGTCTTTAACAAATCCATCCAATATTTCTTTTACTTTCCCCGAAACTGTTGCTGAGAAAAATAGAGACTGGCGTTCTCTTGGTAAGAGAGAAATAAAATATTTAACTTCATGTATAAAACCAATGTCTACCATTCTATCTGCTTCATCCAAAACAACATTATTAAATTGGGATAAATGCAAAGCTTTTTTCTGGACAAAGTCCTTGATTCTTCCTGGAGTTCCGATTATAAAATTAGGATTTTGCCTTAATGTGTTTTTCTGTCCGAATGTGCTTATTCCACCGATACATAACGCTGATTTAATTCCTGTTCCTCTTGCAAAATAATTAAATTCTTCGTTTATCTGAAGTGTCAGTTCACGGGTCGGTGCAATAATTAAGACTTTTTCATTTCTGTTTTTAAAAACCTTATCGATCAGCGGGATAAGGAAAGCAACTGTTTTACCTGTCCCTGTATTGGCAATGCCGATAATATCTTTTCCTTCCATGATTGCAGGAATAGCCTGATCCTGAATCGGAGTCGGAGCCGTAAAGTTTTTATTGGTAATATTTCTTTTAATCTGCTCATGAATTTGAAAATCCTCAAATTTATGCTGTGAAACATAAGCATTGTCAGGCATGACGTTGCTTGCCACTTTCGCTGCATTAACCGAATTAATCATTTTCATGAGTTCGGAACGTGAAGTTTGAGCTCTTTTATTAACATTTCTATTTTGATGGTTATTAAATTGTCTGTACATAATATTAATTGATTGAATAAATAAAACTGCTTAAATAAGATATAACGTTATGAGTTAGGGGATAAAGATATGATTTCTATAATGTAAAGTTGAGATATCTTAATCTTGTCTAATCAAAAAACTTTCAAAGTTAAGCAGATTCATTTATTCAATCTGCTTTATATTAAATATTATAGCATAAATAAACCAAATAAGCAAATAACTATAGGTTATTATTCCTGTTCACACAAACTTGGTTTGCGCTGTTTATAGTTTGATATAATCTCAATATGAGTAAAAACAATAATAAAAGAGCAGACTGGAATCTGACGCCATTGTTTAAATCGGATGATGATCTTCAGATAGAAATTGAAAGAAAAAAAGTTGAAAAAGCCAATAAAAAATTCACCGGTAAATGGAAGGAAAGAAATGATTATTTAGCCAGTGCAAAAGTTTTAAAAGAAGCTTTGGATGAATACGAGGAACTGATAAAAAATTATGGTACGGGTGGAAAAGAAGAATACTACTTCTGGCTTAGGATGATGCAGGATCAGATAAGTACGGGCTTAAAAGCCAAATTTACAAAAGTGCATGATTTTAGCATCAAACTGTACAATGAGCTCCAGTTTTTTGAATTAAGATTGGCAAAAATTCAGGAAGACAAACAAAAAGAATTCCTTAAAAGCCCGTTTCTCAAAGGTTATAGACACTTTCTGGAAAATATTTTCAAACAGGCAAAACATAATTTAGAGGAAAACGAGGAAAAGATTATGAATTTAAAGTCAGATCCTGCTTACCAAAAATGGGTACAGATGTTGTCTACCTTTTTATCCAAAGAGGAATACAAAAATTAACAGACGAACTTATTAAAAGAGGATTTAGAGCAGGCGCAATTCACGGTAATAAAAGACAGAACCAGAGACAAAAAACTCTTGATCAATT
>JAMCQQ010000062.1:698-1131 GCA_023379515.1 Actinomycetota bacterium | reverse complement strand
ACCTTTTTATCCAAAGAAGAGCGGATGGTTTTGACGGAAGACAACAAAATAGAAAATAAAAATCTGGAGCAGTTGATCTCTCTTATTTCCAGTAAAAATAAAAAGGTGAGGGACGAGGCAGGGAAAGCAATTAATGATATTTTGAGGAAATATACCGAGGTAGCAGAATCGGAATTAAATGCAGTTTTAGCAGATAAAAAAATCAATGATAACCTTCGCCATTTTAATCGAGCAGATGCATCGAGACATCTAAGTGACGATGTTGATCCGGAAGTGGTGGACACACTTATTAAAACTGTTGCAAAACGCTACGATATTTCTGAAAGATTTTACCGTCTTAAAGCAAGAATATTGAGTATTAAAAAATTGGAATACCACGAAAGAAATGTTGAGGTAGGAAATATTGATAAAAAATATTCTTTCAAAGACGGCT
>JAMCQQ010000062.1:0-688 GCA_023379515.1 Actinomycetota bacterium | reverse complement strand
ATCTTGACTTTGAATTTGCTGATATTTATACGGGGTTTAATCAAAACAGACAAATCGATATTTATCCTAAAAAAGGGAAGAGGGGAGGAGCATTCTGTTCGTACTGGCTGATATCCCAGCCAACTTATATTCTACTTAATTACACAGACAAATTAAGGGATGTAACAACGCTTGCCCACGAATCAGGACATGGAATTAACAACGAACTTATCAAGAAAAAACAAAATGCTTTAAATTTCGGTACGCCAACCTCTACCGCTGAAGTCGCCAGCACTTTTATGGAAGATTTTGTTTTACAGGAAATACTTAAAACAGCAGACGATGAAACAAAATTCAGTATCATTATGGCAAAACTTAACGATGACGTTTCGACAGTTTTCCGGCAAATAGCATGCTACCAGTTCGAGCAGGAATTACATAATAAATTCCGAGAAAAAGGCTATTTGTCCCATAAAGAAATCGGCAAAATATTTAAGAAAAATATGGAAGCATATATGGGAAAATGGGTGGAGCAGTCGGAAGGGTCGGAAAACTGGTGGGTTTACTGGAGTCATATTAGAACATATTTTTATGTTTATTCATACTCCAGTGGATTATTAATCTCAAAATCATTACAAAATTCAGTCAAGCAAGACCCGAAGTTTATAACTAAAGTCAAAGAATTTTTATCTGCCGGGCTTTCTGAATC
>JAMCQQ010000061.1 GCA_023379515.1 Actinomycetota bacterium | reverse complement strand
CATAAACTATTTGCCCCGAAAGGGTCCTTCCAGGGAAAATAGTTTATGAGCTTATAAATAATGACAGAATAATCGGTGGAATAAACGAAGAATCTGCTAAAAAAGCACAGGAAATCTATGGGAACTTCGTTAAAGGTAAAATTTATCTTACAAGTTTGGAAGTAGCAGAATTCGTCAAGCTTGCAGAAAATACATATAGAGATATAAATATTGCTTTCTCCAATGAACTGGCAATTATCTGCGAAAAGTATGGTATTGATATTTGGGAAGTTACTAAGTATGCAAATATGCATCCGCGGGTAAATATTTTAAAACCAGGTCCGGGAGTTGGGGGTCATTGCATACCTATTGACCCCTGGTTTATCCTGGAAAACATCGAAATGAAAAATACAATTATTGAAAAAGCCAGAATCATAAATGATAAAATACCCTTCAGGATCGCCGAAAAAATTATCGATATTGTAAAAAAATATAAAAATCCTAAAGTAACACTATTTGGCGCCAGTTATAAAGAAAATGTTGGGGATACGAGAGAAAGTCCCGCTGCTGCAATCTGTAGTGAGCTTATAAAGAAGGAGATTAACATTGCTGTTTACGATCCTCTTGTAAGTAATTTTAAATATTCTTTGTTAGACCTTGAAGATTCTTTAAAAGATTCTGATATGCTTATATTATTTGTGGGTCATGATGATTTCAGGAAAATTAACCTGAAAAAGATTAAAAGTCTTATGAAAAATAAAAATATCTTTGATACCAGAAATTTCTTTGATAAAAAAGAAGTGATAGAATGTGGTTTTAACTATTATTCAATTTAATTTTAGGTAATGGCAAGCAAATCTGGCAAGCAAAAAACTAAGGTCATGGTTTCTTTTGGTACAAGACCTGAATGTATTAAATTAGCTCCCGTGATTAATCGGTTGGAAAATCAGAAGGATAAATTTGATTTAAAAATTTGTTCTATGGGGCAGCATAAAGAGATGTTGGATCAGGTTATTAGTTTTTTTAAAATAAAACCTTATTTCTCCTTAAACTTAATGACTGAAAACCAAACTCTCGGTTCCTTATCGTCAAAATTATTAAGTGGAATAGATAATATCTTTTTGCAGGTAAATCCTGATATTGTATTAGTTCAAGGTGATACAACCACTGCATTTCTTGTAGCTATAGCAGCATATTACAAGAAAATTAAAATTGGCCATGTTGAGGCAGGGCTTAGAACTTATAATAAATTTAATCCATTCCCTGAGGAAATTAATAGACAATTGATAAGCAGAATTGCTGATTTTAATTTTGCACCCACTGAAAAAGCATTAAATAATCTTAAAGCTGAAGTAATAGATGCTAAAACAATTTTTTTAACAGGCAATACTATAGTTGATGCAATACAATGGGGGATTGGAAGAGTAGAAAAAGATAAAGAAGAAATAGAGTCAAATGAGTTATTTAAAAAATTGGATTATGGGAAAAAAATAGTCCTGGTAACAATGCATAGAAGAGAGTCATTTGGTGAAGATATTAAAAATGCCTGTGAAGCCCTGAAAATTGTTTCGGGTAGATATGAAAATGTGCAAATAGTCTATCCTGTTCATTTAAACCCAAATGTAAAAAAACCAGTTCATGAAATACTGGGAAATATTAAGAATATTACTCTAACCAATCCATTGAGTTATGAAACTTTTATATGGCTTATGAGCAAATCCTATTTTATAGTTACAGATTCAGGAGGTATTCAGGAAGAGGCACCGACATTGAAAAAACCTGTGCTGGTAATAAGAAAATTTACAGAACGAACAGAATCTTTGGATCTGGGAACCTCTAAATTAATCGGTACTGATATTAAAACAATTGTTAATAATATATCGGTTTTATTGGATCATAATGATAAATATCTGGAAATGATTCCGGATATTAATCCCTATGGGGATGGCAGAGCTTCTGAAAAGATAGTTGATATTATTTATAATTCCTTTAAAGAGGTAAAATAATAAATAAAAAATTAATTATTTATTATACGTGGAGTAAATATGAAACAAGTTTTTAATAAAAAAGGAGAAATTGTGGTTGAAGAAGTACCTTCTCCAACTATTTCTGATGATGAAGTTTTGGTGCAGGTTTATTATTCCTGCATATCATCCGGGACTGAAATTTCTGTTTTAAAGAACCAGGGCAAGTCTCTGGTTAAAAAAGTACTCGATAAACCACAAAATGTGCAAAAAGTTCTTGAGATGATTAAAGAAAAGGGACTCTTAGATTCCATAGCTAAAGTTAAAAGAAAAATTGACATTAGAAATCCAATTGGCTATTCAGCTTCAGGTATTGTCCTTAAGGGTGGAAAAAAAATAAAAGAAATTAAACTTGGAGACGGGGTCGCCTGTGCAGGATCAGGTATAGCAAATCATGCAGAGTTTATTGCTGTACCGGAGAACCTGCTTGTAAAAATACCTGAAAATTTATCTATTAAAGAAGCTTCAACGGTTGCACTTGGAGCTATTGCTTTGCAGGGTGTAAGGAGGTGCTCTCCTGAAATAGGGAGTTATGTTGTTGTTATTGGACTTGGTATCTTGGGCCAGATTACTTCTCAGATATTAAAAGTATCAGGATGTAGAGTATTGGGAATCGATATTGATGAAAAAAGGATAAATAAAGCTATATCTTTTGGACTTTATAAAGGTATAAATGCAAAAAGCTCTAATGTAGTCCATGAGATTATACAAAATACAAATGGGTTTGGCGCAGATGCTGTTATTATAACGGCTGCTTCAGAAAGTGATTCATTAATTAATCAATCGGTGGAAATGTGTAGGAGAAAAGGTAAAGTTGTAATTGTTGGAGATGTTGCTATTAATATAAAAAGAGAAGAATTTTACAAAAGGGAACTTGATATTCTAATTTCTACGTCTTATGGTCCCGGAAGATATGATGATAATTATGAGGTTAAGGGATTTGAATATCCATATGCTTATATAAGATGGACGGAAAAAAGAAATATGGATGAATACCTGAAGCTGGCATCAGAAAAGAAACTTGATATAGATGATCTGATTGAAGGGACTTTCCCTATAGAATCCGCAAAAGAAGCATATGAATATATAAAATCTGATTCAAAGCCATTAATAGTTCTCCTTGAATATAATCGTGAGTTAAAACCAAAGAATAAGATTTCATTTGAATATAAGGTTGGGGCAAAGAAAGGAAAGATAAATGTAGGAATAGTTGGCGCAGGCAGTTTTACGCAGGATGTACATCTGCCGAATCTTGAAAAATTAAAGGACATTTTTAGTATCTATGCTATATGCAGTAAAGTTGGCGGGGAAGCAGAGAGCATTGCCAGACGTTACAGGGCTTGTATTGCGACAACTGACTATAAGCAGATTTTAAATGATGAGAATATTGAACTTGTACTTATTTCAACACGGCATAATCTTCATGCTAAGATTGCAGTTGATGCCCTGAGAGCCGGTAAAGCAGTTTTTGTGGAAAAACCAATGGCACTAAATGATAACGAGCTTTTAGAGCTGAAAGAGATAATAGAAGAAACAAAAATCCCATATATGGTCGGTTTTAATAGAAGATTTTCACCTTATTCATTGTTAATAAAAAAATTAATAAGTGCCAGAAATGGTCCATTGATAATAAACTATAGGATGAATGCAGGATATATTCCAAAAGAACACTGGGTGCATAATGAAGAAGGCGGAGGCAGGAATATCGGTGAAGCTTGTCATATTTATGACTTATTCAATTTCCTTACGGATAGTGAGTTTTATTCAATAAGTGCTCATTCTATCACTCCTTTATCTGAACAGTATTTGATTAATGATAACTTCTCGACAATAATAAAATATAAAAATGGGTCTGTTTGTAATCTGATTTACACTTCAATGGGCTCTGGAATTGCACCAAAAGAACAAATGGATGTCTACTTTGATGGCCAGAATTTATATCTTAGTGATTTTAAGGAACTGTATTTGTATGATGCAAGGATTAAGTTGCTTGATAAAGGAATACAGAACAAGGGACACCTGAATGAATTAAAGAGTTTTGGGGAATATTTAAGAGGTAATAGTGAAACTCAAGCAATACCCCTATGGCAATTAATTCAGGCAACAGAAATAAGTTTTGAAGTTGAAAAACAAATTAAAGAGAACTGATACAAGCTGACTTATGTGTGGAATTGTAGGTATATTTAATTTCCAAAAGAAATCCAGGATTAATGAGCAACTCCTCATAAAAATGCGTGACGAGATGATTCATCGCGGTCCGGATGACTGTGGTTTATGGATTTCCGATGATGGATTTACAGGATTGGCGCATAGAAGACTTTCTATAATTGATTTATCATGTTCTGCCGCTCAACCAATGTGCAATGAAGACAAAACAATCTGGGTTGTATTTAACGGAGAGATTTACAATCATGCTGAAATAAGGATTGAACTTGTGAAAAAAGGACATAAGTTTAAAACAGATCATAGTGATACCGAAGTTTTAGTACATAGTTTTGAAGAGTGGGGAATTGATTGTCTGCAGAAGTTTAGAGGGATGTTTGCAATTGGTATTTGGGATGACAATAAAAAAGAATTTTGGCTAATAAGAGACAGGGTAGGAATTAAGCCACTTTACTATACTATAAATAATGGCAGTCTTGTTTTTGCTTCAGAAATTAAAAGTCTGCTCGTTGATAAAAATATTAAAAGAGAAGTAAATGAGGAAGCTTTCTATCACTATCTTTCATTTCTTACCACGTCTTCACCGCAAACAATGTTTAAAAATATAAAGAAGTTACCATCAGGCCATTATCTGAAAATTAACCGCAGTGGCAGCGTTAAAATTAACTGTTATTGGGATGTTCTTGATTTTACTAATCCACTCTCTGATGTTTCTGAAGCTGATATAGCTGAAAAATTAATAGATGAGTTGAGAGTTTCTGTTAAGTATAGGGCTATTAGTGATGTGCCTGTCGGAATTTTTCTATCAGGAGGTATAGACTCAAGTGTAAATGCTGCTCTTTTTTCAGAAGGTCGTTTGGATACTGTAAATACTTTTACTATCGGTTACGAAGGTAAAAATCCTAGTTATTTAAACGAGTTTGCATATGCAAGAAAAATGGCAAAAATTATAGGAGCTAACCATCACGAAAAAATGCTTGGTGCTGATGAATTTATTGATTTTCTAAACAAACTTGTTTTTCATCAAGACGAGCCAATAGCAGACCCAGTCTGTTTTCCAATATTCCATGTTTCCAAACTTGCAAAAGAAAATGGAGTTACTGTGTGCCAAGTGGGAGAGGGTAGCGATGAGCTTTTTATGGGATACCCGGGATGGCTTACCGCCTTGAAACTTTATAAATTAAACAGGTTACCCGTTCCAAATTTTATTAAAAAGACAGGGTTATCCTTATTAAAGTTATCAGGAAGGCGCGACAGCTATTCTTACGAGTGGTTGAGAAGATCTGTTGAGCATTTACCAATATTCTGGGGTGGGGCTGAGGCTTTTTTTGAACCTGAGAAAAAATTACTTATTTCTGAAAAACTTAGAAATAATTTCAAAAACTTCAGTTCTTTTGAAGCAATAAGATCAATTTTTAATAGTTTTAATGAAAAGTCATGGTCTAAAACACCACTTTGCTGGATGAGCTACCTTGACCTTAAGTTCAGGCTTCCGGAACTTCTTTTAATGCGGGTTGATAAAATGAGTATGGCAGTTTCCCTTGAAGCAAGAGTTCCTTTTCTTGACCACAAGTTTGTAGAGTTTGCAATGTCTATCCCAGAAGAAATAAAATCAGGTGGGCATGAGCTAAAACATATTCTTAAAAAAGCAGTTAAAGGAATTATTCCTGATGAAATTATTTATAGAAGCAAACAAGGTTTTGGAGTTCCGATATATGAATGGTTTTCCGAAAGACTCGGTGTTTTTGCAAGAGAAAAGATTGTAAACTTCGCTGATAAGACAGATTTCTTTGATAAAAAATATTTACAAGTATTATTAGATGGCAATAATGCTCAGAAAATATGGTATGTTTTAAATTTTGCTCTATGGTATGAAGCATGGATAGAATAATAATTCAAATTTTTAATATTTAAAATATTATAACTATATGGAAAAAATTACAGTAATACTTCCAACATATAATGAGAAAGAAAATATATGTGAAATGGTCGATATCCTTGAAAATGATATTTTCCCTCAGATAAAAAACTATCTTATAGGTATTCTAGTTGTAGATGATAACTCGCCTGATGGTACGGCACAGCTTGTGCGAAATTATATGAAGAAATACAAAAACTTGGATATAACTGTCGATGAAAAAAAAGGTCTGGGAATTGCTTATAAAAGGGGAGTTATCATCTACAACTAG
>JAMCQQ010000060.1 GCA_023379515.1 Actinomycetota bacterium | reverse complement strand
AAATATAAACACCTTATATTAGGATGGAATAGCAGATTAGATAATCTACAAGCAGCAATTTTAAGGGTAAAACTGAAGAAATTAGAAAAATGGAATACAAAAAGGTTGGAAAATGCAAAAAATTATAATAAGTTATTAGAAGGTATTCCGGTTATCACCCCTTATATATTTCCAAATTATAAACACGTTTTCCACCTGTATGTTATAAGAAGTAAGAGTAGGGATAAATTAGCTAAATATTTAGCTAGTAAAGGAATTTCTACGGTTATGCATTATCCTATACCAATACATTTACAAACTGCTTATAAAAATCTAGGTTACAAAAAAGGAGATTTTCCGATTGCAGAAAAATTATCTTCTGAAATTCTTTCTTTGCCAATGTATCCGGAACTTAAGTTTGAAGAGATAAATTATATCTGTCAAGCAATAAAATCTTTCTACCGTGATTAAAAAACCTTCTAAGATTAGCCTCTCGATTATTGTGCCTACTTTTAACGAGGAAGAAGGGATCAGTAATACAATAATACAGATATTTAAGGATGCGCGGAGGAATGAAATAAGAGAAATTGTAAACGCAATCGAAGTAATTGTTATAGATGATGGAAGTTCTGATGATACTTCAAAATTACTTAATAAATTAGAGAAATATAAAATCAAAATTATTAAACATAAAACAAATAAAGGGTTGGGAGCATCCATAATTACTGGAGTTAAAAATGCTACCAAAGAATATATTACTTATTTACCAGCTGACGGTCAGGCCTTTTTAAGAGAGATTACAAAGGGATTAAGGATTGCGCCAAAGGGTGATCTGATTTTAACATATAGAGGAATTAGAGCAGATTATAATCCCTATAGACATCTTCTTTCAAATACATTAATGATTTTTATGAAGATCTTTTTTGGATTAAATTATAAGGATTATAATTGGGTACATATTTATAATAAAAAGTTATTCGATAATATAAAAACAAAATCACAAGGGGTATTCTTTTTAGCAGAAATCGTTACAAGGGCAAGCAAAGGGGGATTTAAGATTTTGGAAGCAGAAGCAAGATATAATTCGAGGTCTAGTGGTTATTATAAAAATGCCAGACTTTCAGTGGCTCTGACTACCTTAAAGGATTTATTTAAGCTTTGGATAGAACTTATGGTTAAATAAGAATTGTTAAAGGACTAATGATCAGATATAATTACTTTAAGATGAATAGTTATAAAAAAGTGCTTGTTCTTTTTTTTGTATTTTTTTTATCTTTCTTCTCTCCCATTAACGCTTTAGCAGAAGAATTGAATCTGCCAAAGACTACAATTAATCCAGACAGGTATTTATTTTTTAATATTAAAAGATTAATTGAAAAAGGGGAGCTCCTTACTAAATTTAGTAAAGAATCTAAAATAAATTATTATAAGGATTTAACCTTGAGAAGAATGTCGGAGTTAAAATATGTGGTGGAAAACAAACTGATTGGAGAAGTTGAGAAGTCGACACAAAGACTGTCTTATCAAGTTGGGATTCTAAGTGATTATGCCAGTGCGAATAGAATTGAATTAACAAAAACTATACCCAGTACAAAAGAACGTCTGACTAACTACAAAATTCTCTTGGTGAAATTGAGGGATCAATATCCCGCTAATTCAAGCTATTGGATGTTTGTACAGCATTCTATTAACTCCATTGATCTAAACTTAGAAAAATTAGATAAGACTTTATAAATAAAATAAGATTTCAAAAAGTAGAATATGGATAAAATAAATCTTAAAGCAGCCGGTTTGCTTTTTTTAATACTGGTTCCATTGGTAATACTACTTGAGTCTGTCATTTTAAAACCACATTTAAGATATGGTTTTGCAGATGTGGATTGGAAGATTCTTTTAGAATTCAAGGAGATTTATATGTTGCCTATGAGTCCCATTGATCAATTTTTAAAATTATGGCAACATCTGGGTATCTATACTTACCAGGCTTATTATATAGGTTTAATAGAAAGATTTTTTGGAATAGATTACAAGAATTTTCAAATTATTACACATATTTTTAAAGTTATGGCAACGCTTAGTATATTCCCAGTTATTTTATTTGCAACAAGAAGCAAAATGGCAGCTGCTTTGACAACTATTATTTATGCTGTTTCTTATTCAGTGGTAGGAGTAATGTACACAGTTTCCACAAGTGGTTTATTTGTGGCTATTCCTGTTATGAGTTTATTCCTGGTTTGGTACTGGCGTTTAATCAATAAAGGGAAAAATACTTTTTTAGAAGTATTGATTGGAGTTTTTTTATTTTTTTCGGTATTACTTTTAGCAGCCGATAGAATGTATCCTTTGGCACCGTCATTATTTTTAATGGAATTTTTTTATTGGTTTAAAAACGGATATTCTAAAAAGGTGTTTTTTGAAATTCTTAAACGTTTATCTGTTTTTGCCATTGCTTTTGGGGCGGTTTTTTTGTTTAGCCGCTCGGACTATACAGGTTTTTTTGGAGGTAATACAAGAGATACATACAATAGATTAATCTTAGGGGATTGGCAGGTTTTAATAAAACCTCTGACTTCTTTTGGGAGCCTATTTTTTCCCCGGGAATATTGGAAATATTTTGGTAAACCAAATATAGATAGTTTTTTTTCCTACATAGGTTTTATTATAAGTGGATTGCTTTTCTTTTTTGTGACTCTTTCAATTTTTTTTTCCGTATTTTTCTCGAAGAGAAAAAGAAGATTTATATTAATAACCTTGATTACAACATTCCTATTTTCAATTTTAATCTATATCTTGTCAGCTCATAAATCTGGTATTTCCGAATCACTTAAAAGCCAGTTTGATATTGCAACTATAGTACCTGCATTAATAGGAAGTTTTGTAATTTCTCTTACATTTGCTCTATTTAAGGAGTGGATGGATAGCGGAAAGAAAGACAACTTAATTATTAGTATGATTGGGGGAGTTGCAGTATCGATGATATTCATATTATTAACATGGTTTGCAGCAGATCACATACTTGTGTTCACAGGAGTACATAGATATTTAGCAATTCCAGCGATAGGTTCATCGTTATTTATAGCGGGAGCAATCACAGCCGCTTTCAAAAAATTATACGCTTCTAGATTGAGACAAATCTCATATCTGGCCTTATTGCTATTAATACCACTGATTATGTTTAATGCGAATATTATTGGAGAATACTTTAAATACGAGCTTGGATACACAGGAACAGATGCTGCTGAGCATGCTAGGATGAAGAACAAACTATGGTCGTTCTTAAATAATTTCAGTAATACAGAACCTTCGATTTTTTATTTTGATGAATCTGCAGACCACGATAATGGTTATTTTGATGAGACGACTGTTTTAGCGGGTTTTAATTTTTGGATGAGGTTTAGAGGAAGCGATATTGTTAACTCAACCGTAACACCTGCCTTGCTTAGGAGTAATTTAATTTGTCCGGAACCAATAAGTATGTGTTTGAGCAAAGTTAAAAGTTTAGTAAGCACTCAAAATGGAGAAAAAGGGTTATTGTATGGAACGGTATTCTATAAAGTTGATAATTTTTATGCCTTCAGATTTGTGAATAAGGATATTGTTGATATTAAACCCGAAGTGATGAAAGCTATAGGGCTTTAGTAAGCTAAGATTTCTTTGTCAGCATAAATGCAATATGTGAAAAAGGATACCAAAAAGGTTTTTTAAGTTTGACAGTTTGGGATTTTAAGGATAATTCTCTAAACAGATGCTGCCATTCGTTAACAGATCTTACCGAGAGTGGTGTCATTAGATCTCCGTAATGAAAC
>JAMCQQ010000059.1 GCA_023379515.1 Actinomycetota bacterium | reverse complement strand
AAACATGCTCAGGAATTTGGTATAAGTATCGTCTACCAAGAACCTGCTCTTTGTCAAAATTTAAGTGTAATGGGTAGTATTTTTTTAGGTCGCGAGCTTACTACTAAATATGGTTCTCTTGATTGGAATACGATGTATGAAAGAACTAAGAAACCTCTTGGGATATTAGGAGCTAATATAAACCCCAAAACTTATGTCAGCACCCTCACTATTGTCCAAAAACAGATAGTAGAGATTGCTAAGGCTCTTTCTATTAATGCAAAGTTAATAATTATGGATGAACCCACATCTGCATTGACAATGGATGATACAAAAAAACTTTTTAAGGTTATCTATAATTTGAAATCCGAAGGTATAACTGTAATATATGTATCTCATAGACTAGAGGAAGTATTTGAAATTGCAGACAAAATAACTATATTGAGAGATGGAAAACATATTGCCACTCTAAAAAAGGAAGATTCAAACCCTGATCAGGTAGCATCTTTGATGGTTGGAAGAAAATTTATAGACATGTTCCCAAAGATGACAAAAGCGATGGGGGAAACAGTATTAAAAGTAGTTAACTTGTCCTGCAAGGGATCTTTTGAAGACATAAGTTTTGAAGCTAAAAAAGGAGAGATTTTGGGGATAGCTGGTCTACGTGGTTCGGGAAATAGTAATATTCTTAGAGCACTATTTGGAGTTGAAAAAATTGACAGTGGTAAGATATATCTAAATGGGAAATTGGAGATTATAAGAAATCCTAAAGAAGCAATGGAATTAAAAATAGGCTATATAGCTGCAGATAGACATGCAGAATCTCTGTTTCTACAATTGAATGTACGAGATAATATATCCTTCCTGGTATTAAATAATCTAAAAAGAATAGGGCTAGTATCATCAGCAAAAAAAGATACTTTAGCAAGAAAGTTTGTGGAAGAGCTTAAAATTCGGACTCCAAGCCTGGTTCAACTAGTGGAGAACTTAAGCGGTGGTAATCAACAAAAAGTAGCAGTAGCAAAATGGTTAGCTACTGAAGCTAAAATATTGTTGATGGATGATCCTACACGCGGTATAGATGTAGGAGCTAAAGCGGAGATACATAACCTTATTAGTATTTTAGCTGAACATGGAAATTCCATTATAATTACTTCATCTGAATTGCAGGAGTTAATTGGTTTATGCCATAGGATATTGATTATGTACAAGGGAAAAATAAGGGCTGAATTTACTCACGAAGATGTTTCTGAAGAGAAAATAATTAAGTATGCTACAGGAGCAATAGCTTAATTTTTCAAAGAAGAATAAATCAACATTTTTAATAATTAGAGAGATTATTTCAAGTATTGATGAATATTCAGCATCTTTAATTTAATAAAGCCTTGACTCGGTTTTTAACTTTGAAAGTTAAGTAATGCAATAATAAACCTCTCAATTCAGACATTTTCTACAAACCCGCAAGGGTAGAGTTCCATGCACTTCAGTGTGTGGGTGAATGAGTAGGCGACGATATGATAAAATTAAAGGATGGAGACATACTTTGTCAGTTGATTTTTAAATTCTCGCACAAAATGGGCAAAATTGGCCCGCCTATTTTTAATTCCATTGCTTCTTTAGGTTTTACAGATTTAATTCGGAAACTGGCGTAATGTTTTTGGGGGAGGATATTTTTAAGATTCTTAAGATTTTATAGGCAAGATCTTCTGCTTTTGTTTTAATGAAGAAACAACTGTCTTTAATTGTTACCTTTGCAAGGTTTAAGGAATTTAGGGCATCTCTTATTTTATCTGCTGAAGCTGGTATACCATTTTTAGCCAGTTTGTATTCAAGATGCCGCTCAAGAAGAAATGCCAGGAAGCATATTACAAAATGACCGGCTATTCTTTTTGGTGTCCATACAAATATGGGGGCCACCTCAAGGTTTGATTTCATAAGCCTGAAGCTATGTTCAATCTTGTAAAGGTTATGATATGCCGATATTGCATCCTCAGCTGTAATACCTTGTTCATTTGTAGCTATTGCATAATAGCCGTCAAATGCCGAGTCTGTCTCTATTGCATCGCAAAATAAATTAACCCGGCAAGGTATGATTCATATACTGAAAAGATATTCTGATATGGTTAGAAAAAAACAACCCGGACTAATGCCTGAAACTATTTCACCGCACTGCCTGAGACATTCCCGGGCAGTCCATTGGCTCCAGGCAGGAGTGGACTTGATATATATCAGAGACTTGCTTGGACATGTCAGTATACAAACAAGTGAAATTTATGCCCGCATTGATGGAGAGATGAAAAGAAAAGCTTTAGAAAAAGTATCTTCATATGCTTTTGCTGGTGAAACACCTTCATGGCAGAAAAATAAATCTTTATTGGCATGGTTAAAGGAATTGAATTAATTGGCTAAATATTATGTAAAGTTTTTTACTGGAAAATCACCGTTATTAATCTTAATGCCAGTAAAAACTTTACATAACAAAATACTTGTCATAACCAACACCCGGGTTTCCATAAAGTATTACATTCTGGCCATTTTTTATAAAATCAAGGCTTGCTAGTGTTTTTAGTTTATTTCTACAGTCAACAGCAAGGTCTTCTATCTTTAGGTCCTCAAGATATTTTTTAGCCGGAAAACCAGCAATACGAATCCTGGCAAGTTTTCCGTTTTCGGTTCTTGCGTCATATTCTTTTTGCAGGATATCACATAGAAATTCTTCATAGCTTAAGTTTTTAGCTCTTGCTTGCACCAAATTTTCAGTTAAGTATTCTCTTATTGCCGGAAAATGGATTTCTTTTGAATACAGGATTATCTTTTCAATGAATTCATTTTTATCTTTCATGCATTCACCTCCAAAACTTCAAGAGGGTTTTCAAGGATATGAGCATAAAGGGAAAGCATTTTTTTGCAATCTTCTTCTATGCCGCTATCTGCTTTTGGCCTAAAATTGCAGGACAGACTTTTTCTTGAACAGATAACAACAATCTTATCCAGGTCTACTGAACCAGGCTTTAGCGACTCAAGTTCATCTATTGCTGCCTCTATCTTTTCGATTCCTGTTTTTCCTGTAATTTCCAGGAGTTCCACAAAGTCTTTTTCATAGCCAACAAAATATTTACCATATATTGTTTGCAGCTTTTGTTCCATCTGGGAAAATGCCGTGCTTTGCGCAAAGGCTTTTGGTTTTGCCTTTAATGTCTTTAGATAATGGTTTATGTCTATTTTCCACTCATGGTTTCCGTATAGCCTTTTATGTTCTGCCACTTTCTCATTTCTGTAAAAACAAATTATTTTGTCTGCATATGCTTTGGTAAGGACAAACTGGCCCACAAGGTCATCAGGTACTGAGTAGTAGCATCCTCCCACATCCACACAGGAGTATTTGCTTACCCTGGAATCAACTGATCTTGCACAATCATACCTTGGAGGTTTTGGATACAGATGTCCTTTCTCTATTTCAAGCATCTGAACTGCGTTACCGCCGTTAAGAAGAATCTGGGGCTTTAAATTCAAGACCTTTAGCTCTTCTTTTAAATAAAACCGCGCCTTATCAAGACTTTCAAAATCGTCTCTTTTTGAAAATACTTTTCTTCTTACATACTCTACACTTCTTTCCACATGGCCCTTTTCGTTTGCCCTGGCGGTATTGCAAAATCTATAGGAAAAACCATAATGGTCAAAAACGTATTCACATATTAATTAATGTAGACATTACTGTCCAATGTATTAAAAATTTAAATAAATTTTTTAAAAGAAAGATTATTCTTTTTAGTAATATGCGAGATAATAGTAGTAATTTATTCTAAAAGGATAATTTTCATATTTAAAACTGCTTTTTATAAAATACGTGCTCTTGACACATGATAGCTTATGCGCTATCATTTAATGCATGGAAAAAGATATGCTGTCTAATCCGAAAAATGTTAAATTTGATGATTTACTAAAAATATGTATAAAACATTTTGGGAACCCAAGAACAAAAGGTAGCCACCATATTTTTAAAACACCATGGAAAGGTGATCCTAGGATAAATATACAAAAAGAGGGAAAAATGGCTAAGCCATATCAGGTAAAGCTTGTACTAAAAGCATTGGAAAAATTGGAGGTGGAAAATGAAAACTAATAAAATAATTGAAAAATATACTTATAGAGTAGAGTGGTCAGAGGAAGATAAATTACATATTGCCAGATGTCTTGAATTTCCTTCACTGGCTGCACATGGAAGCACTGTTGAAGGCGCACTTAAAGAAATTGAAAAAGTTGTTGAAGAAGCAATAGCATGGATGCGTGAAGAAAAAGAAGAAATACCAGAACCATTCGGGTTAAAAAAATATAAGGGAAATTTAACACTGCGGGTTCCTGCTGAAGTTCACAGGAAATTAGCCATAAAATCGGCAGAAGAAGGAGTATCTGTTAATAAGTATATTTTATCAAAATTATCCTGATCTTTTGCATGTCTTATAAAAGCAACTATATGTTAATTCCACCTTGCCCTTAAAAAAATTAATAAGCACAAATAAATTATTGATACATTTTGTAGCTTTTATTTAGCTATTTCCACATATCTCTCACGAGACATCTCTACCCCATAGGCAATTGCTGCACGTATAGACTCTTTTGTTAATTGCGGATACTCTTGTATTAGCTCCTCAACACTCATACCATCAGCTAGTAGGTCAAGAATCAATGATACCCAGATACGAGTTTCACGAATACAAGGCTTACCAAAACATATATTAGGGTCAATAGATATATGCCGTAAAAGAGGATTCGTTTTTAATTTATCTCCCATATAATTTCTCTTACATTAATAATATTTTAATTCAATTTACTTATTAAAAACATATAAAAAAGTTTTTTCTTTGAATGCGGATTTTAATTTATAATATTTTACTGGAAATTAAATGTCAAACAGAACAGACTAGCAGGGAGTTATAAGAACTTGCCTATGATTCCTCCAGTTATAAATTATATATTATTAATTTTTTAATTCTGGGTATCTTCTAATAGTTTACCATTTGACAATATTATAAATAGATGAAAATTTTAAATTTAAATATAATAACATTTGTAAAGATCCTATCTTTAAAACGAATGGAGGAAATTACAATGAATTTACTGGAACGTATTTCTGTTGATCCACAAATATGCCATGGTAAGGCTTGTATTAAAGGGACACGAATAATAGTTACAGTTATACTAGATAACCTGGCAGAAGGTGTTAGCCCTGAAGAGATTTTAAAAAGCTATCCTACTATTCATCCTGATGATATTAAAGCTGCTATTGCTTATGGATCAGAATTAGCCAAGGAATGAATTACTCCCATCGGTGTAGGAACAGATATGTGAAATTTAAAATTGATAAAAAATCTGCTTGTAGAATTTGTCATTGTTATCAAATCAACTGAATACGAGTCAATGACTGCCAATGTTAAATTACACATTTTATCACAACTTAAAAAATATTTTATTCATATGTTATAATAAAGGAAATTAATTTTTAAACTGAAAAAATAACTAATAAGATAGTAGGATAATAAAAATGAAAAAGCTACTGGATAAAGAGGAATTTACGAAAAAGGGAAAGGCTATTTATAAAAAACTCCAACCTGAATTTAGAAAGAATAAAGGCAAGATTGTTGCTATTGAAGTAGATTCTGGCAATTATTTTATTGGAGAAGATGAGCTAGACGCTGCTCAGAAAGCCAGAAGCAGGTTCCCCGACAAAATATTTGTATTCTTTCGTATTGGCTATCCAGTTGTTCATAAATTCAGGAAGGTTTACTTATGATAGAGGGTATCGTAAATAATTTTGATGAACCTATTATTAAATTAGATATTCATCTTTCCACCAGTAATTCAAAAAAAGTAAATGCAATCATAGATACCGGTTTTAATGGTTATATTAGCATTCCTGCTAGCCTCATTGAGGAATCTAATTGGGATTTTCTAGGTACAGAAGAGTATGAGTTAGCTAACGGCGATATAGTAGAAGAAAAAGTTTATATTGGCAAAATATTTTTTGATGGCAGTGAACTTAAAGTATTCAGTTTAACTAACCGTACAAATGATGTTTTAATTGGAACTAAAGTTCTCAAAAACAAAATATTAAAGGTAAATTTTAAAAATTCAAAGGTAACAATAGAATAGTAGCTTTTTATGGATAAGACAAATTAAATTTATTCTTTAATTATTTTCTTAATGCCAAAATCAAATTTAAATAAATTAAGAATTTTCTTCTCTACATTGTTAGCGGTATAAATATATAATATTAACTCTGTAAAATTTCCAAGTGATAGGTAATCATCATATAGTGTTTTATACAATTGCTGTGACTTATTATAGATTGTATGTAATAGACCATAAGTTTTTTTATCAAAGAAGAATGATCTTGTAATTCCGTAGACTGATTCAGGAGTTTCTTTAAATTTATAGCCAATATCTGCAGATATTTTCTTCAGTGAATGATTAAATAAATCATTGTAAAATTCAAACTTATTTTTCCTTTTATATCCAGCGTAAAAATCTAAAAAGTCACATAATATAATATATTCCTGGCTAACACCTTCTGCCAGGTTATCTAG
>JAMCQQ010000058.1 GCA_023379515.1 Actinomycetota bacterium | reverse complement strand
ATCCCTTTACAACACCAGGATATGCGGTTGTCATATAAACCTGGCCAAATTTTGTAAAAAAATCATCATCGCAGCGAAGCATCTCCATTAATCTTCCCCGTTCATCAGGAATGACCTTCAATTTTTTTATTTTTACACCTTCTATCAATTAGCCCTCCTAAAAATAAAAAATAAATCTAAAATAACTTAATTATTTTTGTTGTCCATCTAAATTTTATGATTATTACAAATTATCCTTAAACCAATCGATAGTCTTAATCAAGCCTGCTTCCAGATTTACTTTTGGTTCCCATTTAAGTATTTTCTTTGCTTTGCTTATGTCCGGCATCCTGACTTTTGGGTCATCAACCGGGAGAGGATTGAATATGGTTCTACTGGCAGAATTAGTCAGGCTTTTTATTTTATTTGCCAGCTCCAGAATGGTAATCTCATAAGGATTGCCCAGATTTACAGGATAATGATAGTCTGACTTTGACAATCTATATAAGCCTTCTACCATATCTTCTATATAGCAGAAACTTCTGGTTTGCCTGCCATCACCATAGGCGGTAATATCTTCACCTCTTAAGCACTGTAATATAAAATTAGGAATAACCCTGCCATCCCGCATTCGCATATTTGGACCAAAAGTATTAAATATCCTGGCGATTCTGGTATCAACACCCTGCTGTTTGTGATAAGCCATTGTTATAGCTTCGGCAAATCTTTTTGCTTCATCATAAACACCGCGCGGACCGATCGGGTTGACATTTCCCCAGTATTCCTCTTTCTGTGGGTGGATCAATGGGTCCCCGTAGACTTCTGAAGTAGAAGCTAAAAGCATTGCTGCCCTTTTGGATTTTGCCAAACCAAGGATATTATGAGTACCGAGAGCCCCGACTTTCAAGGTCTGTATGGGAAGCTGCAGATAATCAATGGGACTGGCCGGTGATGAGAGATGAAAAATTATTTCTATATCCTCTTTTAAATCTATAAACTCTGTCACATTATGATTAATAAAACTAAAATCTCCGGCTTTGATATCCTCCAGATTTTTCAAAGAGCCTGTTATAAGATTATCTATACAAAGTACTTTATAATTTTTTTTGATCAGGTATTTGCATAAATGGCTGCCTATAAAGCCTGCGCCTCCGGTTACTAAAGCAGTTTTTATATTATCCATTCTTCCTTCTTATGTTTTAAAATTTTATATAATTTATAATATTTTGAATAAGACAATTTATCAAATAAAAACTTTTTATAATAAAGGACAGACTATCTGCCTATACCTAAATAGTTAAATCCACATCTTATCATTTTCTCTTTATCCAGGAAATTTCTTCCATCAATAAAATTCATATCTTTCATCAATTTCCCGTTTTCTTTATAATTCAAATCTTTGAAATCTTCCCATTCGGTTGCAAGTATTACCAGATCAGAATCTCTGAATATGTCTTCTGTCGAGGCGCATATCAGAACTTTGGAATTTAAAGTTTCGGGAATTTTTTTAACAATAGGATCATATGCTTTTACTTTCGCCCCCAAATTGACAAGGTTATTCATGATTGTTATCGGGGGGGCATCTCTTGTATCATCCGTGTTTGGCTTAAATGAGATACCTAGCATTCCTATTGATTTGCCTTTGACAATCTTTAATGTTTCCTGTACCTTTTGAACAACTTTAAGGCGCTGCTGATTGTTTACATTGACAACTGAATTTAGTAATTGAGTGGACAGTCCGTATTCTGCAGCTATTTTTGTAAGAGCCAGGACGTCTTTTGGAAAACATGAGCCGCCCCAGCCAATACCGGCATTTAAAAATTTTGTTCCTATTCTGCTGTCAAGTCCGATACCATGAGCAACTACATTTACATCTGCTCCAGCTTTTTCACAAATATTGGCAATCTCATTTATATAGGATATTTTGGTAGCAAGAAATGAATTGGCTGCATATTTTATCATTTCTGCGCTAACCAAATCCGTTTCGATAATTGGTATGGATTGTGAATTTTTTGGGTCAAACGAAATGTCCATCAGGTCAAATTTCTGGCTGATAATGGGTTCATACAATTTTTTCATAGTATCGATTGCAGATTTACTTGTGGAACCTAAAACAATCCTGTCCGGGAAAAAAGTGTCTGAAATTGCGGTCCCTTCGCGTAAAAATTCCGGATTCGACACGACATCGAATGCAATATCAGATTTAACTTGTGGGTTATTGTTGCTATCGTTTATGATCATTGTGCTCTTCCGATCTGAACCTATGGGAACCGTACTCTTGTTAACGATGATTTTATATTCATTCAAATTGTTCCCAATGACTTTTGCAACCTCTTCAACCTGCTGCAGATCCGCACTTCCGTCCGGTAATGGAGGCGTGCCCACACATATGAATATTATATCCTGAGATTTAATTGCGCTCTCAACATCACTGGAAAAAATCAGATTTTTCTTTTTAACATTTTTCTCCACAAGTTTATCAAGACCCGGCTCATAAATCGGCATTTTGCCGTTTAAAAGCATGTTTATTTTATTCTCGTCTTTGTCAACACAGATCACATTATGCTCTATTTCAGCAAGACAAACACCTGTAACCAATCCCACATATCCTGTTCCTATGACACAGACTTTCATAATTTTTTTATACCTTTCAGAGAATCAATAAGTCTTATTATATTAATATCAGGAATAGTATTATCAACAAAAAGAATGATATCAGGAATAAAAACAGCTTACAATAAAATCGACATGAATATATTTAAAGCTTTGCAAAAATATCTGCCGCATTTTGCCGTTTAAAAGCATGTTTATTTTATTCTCGTCTTTGTCATTTAAAGCTTTGCAAAAATATCTGCCGCTTATTTTCTTTTAAACCATTCATAGGTAATTTCAAGGCCTTGTTCTATTGATATTTTCGGTTCCCATGCCAGTATTTCCTTTGCTTTTTTAAAATCCAAAGAGCTTCTAAGCTGCTCGCCCTGCTTTGCGGTGCCATGGATTTGCTTAATATTATTATTTTTTGATATTTTTTTAAAAATTTGAAATAGCTCATTTACCGTTGTTTCCTGTGCCGTGCCTATATTGATACAACCGGTATAATTTGATTGGATAGCCTTGATATTTGCTTCGACCACATCTCCAACAAAAACATAGTCTCTTGTCTGGTTAGAAAATCACCTGTTAAATCCTATCTCGCCTTCAATCATTTTTTTTGAAAATATTGCAACGACACCTGCTTCTCCTAAAGAATCCTGCCTGGGACCATAAATATTTGCATATCTTAATGCTAAATACTGCATATCAAAACTTTTGTAAAAATAATTTAAATATTTCTCGGAGGTTAGTTTTGCTACACCATAAGGCGAAATAGGATTTAACAGGTGATTTTCATCTGCAGGAAAATACTCCTGTTCGCCATAAACCGCTCCGCTTGATGCAAATATTACTTTTTTTACAGCTGTTTCTTTACTGCAGTTAATTACATTCAAGCCTCCCAGTACATTAACTTCCGCATCAAACAGCGGTTCTTCGACAGAGGCTCGCACGCTCAATTGTGCCGCATTATGAATTACATAATCAGGACTTTCTGTCCTGAAGATACCTATCAGATCTTTTTCTCTTATATCATATTCATAGAATTTAACTTTTTCGTTTAAATTTTCAATTTTTCCTGTTGCCAGATTGTCAACTATAACAACTTCGTATTTCTCGTCAATTAATCTGTCGGCTATATTTGAGCCAATGAAGCCTGCTCCGCCGCTTATCAATACTTTCATAAATTCATACCTCGTTGTTTTGTTTATACTTATATTTGTGTCCTGTTGTTCTCTATTAATATTTTTATAGTTGGCTCATATTTGTTTTTTATCTACCTTCTATTTGCCTTTTTTTGTTTAGTTTCTTATATTTTATTTTATTATCTGTAAAACATTCTTTTTTATAAACAGCTATCTGTTAGCCTTATCTTGTTAATTGTCACTTGTCTCCGCATTTAAATACTTTTCATTCCTTATGGCTGGTATGGACAGATCCACCTGTCCATAAAATTTTATGCGTATTCCTTCTATTAAAAAAATTACGCCTTCAATTTCAGGAATCTCGGTGACCGTGTTGACAATTGTGTATATGACATATTCGTCTAAAATTCCGCTCTCAAGACTATTCTGCAAGAAATCCTGCGAAAAATCTATCTTTGCAAAATTTTCATAAACATCCACACCGAGCAATTTTGTACCAGGTGGAATTACAGGAAAATGATAAGATTTCGAGGGGCCATTAATGAGTTCCTTTACTGCATTTGTAACAGCAATTTTTGGATCTCCTGCAAAAATTGTCCTTTCCTCAAATACAAATTCCTGCTGCTCTCCGATACCA
>JAMCQQ010000057.1 GCA_023379515.1 Actinomycetota bacterium | reverse complement strand
TCTTTAATTGTTAAATCGCTATTAATTTGATAATACAAGGTATCCATAATTCCTCCAGCGACATTGTTTGAAAATTTCGATAACTTTTCGATTTTTGTCGTTTTCTCTTGTCCTAACTCGTTTAGAATTTGAGTTACTCTTAGAGGATTTAATCTGTAAAAAACGTCGGCAATCTCGGATAAAAGCATTTTTCCGATAATATTTTTAAAAAGATTTGTCGAAATTTGTTGCAATATCGAAACTTGAGTTTCGTTGTTGAGCTCTTCGATCGCACGAGCGGCTTTCTTAACATCGAGTACTCCGACGATTCCCAATCTTTCTTTAATACCGGCCTGTTCGATAATATCGGCGATTTCAGAAGAATGGAATTTATTCAACCTATTTTGCGTTAGACTAATTCTGATTGCGCCAGTATTATAATCAAACGCTTCGATTAATCCCCAGGGAAGAGTTTTTGATTTTAGATGAATAAACTGTCCAAGGCCTAGCCTTCTGATAATCCCTCCTGTCCCAATATCGATTCCGATTACATTAATTCCACCATTATTTTCTAAGAGGACATCATTGACTCTGACTAATCTTTTTCCATCGATGTCGATTACTTGTTTGTCTAATAAATCTTCATTCAAATAAAAATCTTTCTCATCATAAGGTAGAAACACGTCTTGGGTATTTAAAATGAAATGATTGTTTTCCAAAGTTAATGCATTTAGTGGGATAACGATTCTTTTACCTTTTCTTTTAATAACCAGTTTCGAAACAGGCGGAATCGGCTTATTCTCAACAACTGCAAGATCTAAAATTTCTCCAATTGATTCTCCCTTACAAGAAACAGGTATTTTAAATACCCAAGACGTGTTTCTACCTTATGATGAGAAAGATTTTTATTTGAATGAAGATTTATTAGACAAACAAGTAATTTTAATTCTTGACTTTAAGACAGTTAAATGTTTTAATTTTATTACCACTTTCTCTCGAAATTATTCTTAAAACCCGTATTTTATTAAAAAGTTAATGTAATATAAACCCTTGACAATTAGCAACTAGTATGTTAGAGTGCTAATTGCAAAAATAAAAATATGGAAAAAATAGTCCCGATTATACCTATTAGAGACGGAATAATTTTCCCAAACACAGATTCTGTCTTGACCTTCGGAAGGCCTAAAAGTTTAGCAGCGCTCGAATCTGCATTTCAACACGAGAGAATAGTCTGTTTTGTCTTACAAAAAAATCCAAAACTCAATGATCCGACGCCGTCGGAACTATTCGAGGTTGGAACTTTATCCAGAATCGAAAGAATGATAAGAATCGAAGGAGAGATTAATGCGCAGGTAAAAGGAATCTCCCGTGTAAAAATACTTTCCTACGAAGAGCACTCTTCATATTTTTTAGGAAAGATAATTGAGCTACCGGAAACAGTAGAAAACACACCCGAAATTAAAGCTCTCTGCAACCATTTAACAAACGAATTCAGGCGCGCGATGAATTTGGGAAAATCAGCAGATTTTTTAGTGTTTATGAATATAATGTCAGAAGCAACACCCTCGGAACTCGCAGATTTAATAGCATCTGTTTTAGACCTTAAACCCTCGGAGAAACAGGCGCTTTTAGAAGAAACAAACGTTAAGAAAAGACTTCAAAAAGTTACAGAATACCTTGCGCGCGAAATAAAAGTTTTGGAAATCGAAAGAAGAATTGCGACAAAAACTCAGGAAAGGTTTGAAAAAGGAGCAAGAGAGGCGATGCTTAGGGAAAGGCTAAAGACGATCGAAAGCGAGTTAAAGGGGACAGATGAAGACAGCGAAATAAATGAAATAATGGACAAAATCAAAAAATCCGGTATGCCGGAAGAAGTCGAAGAAAAAGCTAAAAAGGAAGTAAAAAAACTCGCACAGATGAATCAATTTAATCCCGAAGGTGGTTATATCAGAAACTATTTAGATTGGTTGGTGAGTCTTCCTTGGAGCAAAGTCAGTAAAAACAACGTAAACATTAAATCTGCAGAGAAAATTTTGAATGAAGATCACTTCGGTCTTAAAAAAGTTAAAGAAAGAGTTGTTGAATATCTCGCAGTTCATAAACTTGCCGGAAAAATTAAGGGTCCGATTCTTTGTTTCGCAGGTCCTCCCGGAGTTGGAAAGACATCGATCGGTAAATCGATCGCGCGCGCTTTGGGCCGAAAATTCATCAGGTTATCGCTCGGTGGAATTAGAGACGAGGCAGAAATTAGAGGACACAGAAGAACATACGTTGGCGCGCTCCCCGGAAGAATTATTCAGGGAATAAAAGACGCCGACACAAGAAATCCGGTGTTTATGCTTGATGAGATCGATAAAGTCGGTGCAGATTTTCGCGGCGATCCGTCTTCCGCTCTTTTGGAAGCATTAGACCCAGAACAAAATAATCAGTTTTCCGATCATTATCTCGAAGTTCCGTTTGATTTATCGGACGTAATGTTTATAACAACAGCTAATGTTTTAGACACGATCCCACCGGCGCTTCGCGATCGATTGGAAATTATTACATTTTCGGGTTACACGCAGGATGAAAAATTCCATATCGCAAACGATTTTCTACTCAAAAAACAAATGGAAGCCCACGGTTTGACACCATCAAAAGTAAGAATCACCAACGATGCGTTAAAATTTATAACAGCGCATTATACCCGGGAAGCGGGGGTCAGAAGTTTAGAGCGTCAAATAGCGGCCATATTTAGGAAAGTCGCTAAGATGGTTGCGGAGGGAAAGAAAGGGAAAACAGTTGTCACCGAAAAAAATGTTGCTAATTTTTTAGGCCCGGTAAAATTCAGTTCGACAATCCTCGAGAAAAAAGATGAAGTCGGAATGTCGACCGGTCTTGCCTGGACAGAAGCGGGTGGGGACATATTATTTATCGAAGTCGCTCTGATGCCCGGAAAAGGCACTCTTTTGTTAACCGGCCAGCTCGGTGATGTTATGAAAGAATCTTGTCAGGCCGCGATGTCATATATAAGGGCACGGGCAAAACAATTAGGCTTGGAAGAAAAGTTTTATCAAAAAATTGATGTTCACGTACACGTACCGGAAGGCGCTGTCCCAAAAGACGGTCCGTCAGCCGGACTTGCGATAACAACGGCGATAATATCGGCACTTACAAAAATTCCGGTTAATCGAAAAGTCGGAATGACAGGGGAAATAACTTTAAGAGGAAGGGCTTTGGAAATCGGTGGGGTTAAAGAAAAAGTTATCGCAGCCCACAGGGCCGGTCTTAAAACAATTATAATGCCAAAAGAAAACAAAAAAGACTTAGAGGAATTGCCTAAAGAAGTATTAAAAGATCTTAAATTCGTTTTTGTTTCGCACATGGATGAAGTTTTAGATATCGCGCTTTCAAAACCGTTAAAGAGAGAGAGGTTGACATCGATGATTTCTTCTCACCCAGTTCTCCACGTCCCAAAACCCCAAGCGGTAGACTGATTTTGTGCCCCGACTTTGAAAAAAATACAGATAAGAGATAAGATTAAGAAGATATGCAGACTTTGTTATCAAAATCTTTTTATCGGGTAAGAGCTAATTTAGTATTTCTTGGATTATTATTCTTTATCTCCATAGTTTATTTTATTCTTCGTCTGATTGCTATTCGGGATTTGCCATTATTTGTTGATGAAGCAATTTATATCCGTTGGGCCCAGATGGGATTCTATGATCCTGGTCTTCGGTTAGCATCCCTTTCTGACGGAAAGCAACCTCTTTTTATTTGGTTAATAACTGTTCTTATGAATGTTATTTCCAGTCCTCTTGCTGCGGGAAGAATAATATCTGTACTGACGGGATTTATGACAGGGATAGGACTGTTTTCTTTTGGCATTTGAACTTTTTAAAAATAAATGGGTAAGTGTTTTAGCGGTTGGTTTTTACGCTATTCTTCCTTTTTCTTTAGTATTTAATCGCATGGCTCTATATGAATCTACTTCCGGAATGTTTCTTGTTTGGAGTTTATTGGTTGGAATAATACTTACTAAAAAATTACAACTGCAATATTCATTTATTCTGGCTCTTATCATGGGAAGCGGAATATTAACAAAAACAACTGGATTTTTATCAATGTATTTATTGCCTCTTTTATTGCTTTTATTACCCGTTGGGAAAAAGGACCGCATAAAAAAATTAGCTATATGGGTGGGTCTTATTGCGGTTGCAGTAGGATTATCTCTGCTTTATTATTCGGTGCTAAAGCTTTCTTCTCAGTTTAGTCAAATCAATGAAAAAAATACGATTTTTATTTATCAATTCCGAGAACTTACTAATTACAGTCTATTTTATAAATGGATACCAAATCTCTTTACTCTTACTTACTGGATTGCTTTATATGTCAGTATTCCTGTTTTTATAATCTTTATTATTTCCCTATTCTTTGTAAGAATAAATTGGAAACAAAAAATGGTTCTATTATCATGGTTTATTATTCCGTTTGTCGGATACGGGTTGTTGGGAAAACAATTAAATCCCCGCTATATTTATCCTATTGTTCTTCCTTTTCTCCCCTTATTTGCTGCGAATATAATAGATGCATATAAAAAAGTAAAATTAAAAAAGGTTGTTTTAGTATCCATTTTTATCTGTATTGTTTCGATGCTTTATGTAGACTATCGTATTATTACTTCATTTGCCTTCTCTCCTATTCCACAAGAAGACTTAAATCAATATATAAACGGAACCCCTGCCGGAGGAGGAATAAAAGAGACCGTAGCATTTCTTTCTCAAAAAGCACAAGAAGGACCTATATATATAGCAACCGAGGGAATTTACGGAAGTTTGCCGACAACAGCAATGGAACTTTATTTTGTTCATTACCCAAGCGTACAAAAAGGAGGATTTGAAGTCTCAGAAAAGATACCAGGGTTATTAATTGATAAAACGCACGAAATGCCGGTATATGTTATTTTTAATCAAACCCAAAATCCTCCCGCTTGGCCAATGGAAAAGATTGGGGAGTATCGAAAAGGAGCAAGTAATAATTATTTGCGTTTATACCGGTTGCAAAAAATATTATGTAAAGATTTATTACAAAAAGATAAAAAAATATACAAAGAAGAATGTGAGTAAAAAGGTATCGCAAGCGGGAATCGAACCCGCGCTTTGCAGGCCGAAGGCCTGATGTTCTAAATTAAGTAGCTCTGACGGGAATCGAACCCGTGTTCCAGCGTTGAGAACGCTGTGTCCTAGGCCTCTAGACGACAGAGCCAAATTTCTACCTAATTTTACCCCAAATCGCAAGTTAGAACAACCCCGGATGCTTGTAGAAAAGAAAATGTTTAAGTATACTTAAAGTAAAATGAATCAGGTGACTGATTTAATATCCCAGTTCTTTAAATTTTTTTTAATATTTGTCTTATTTCTTTTAACAATAGGCGTTGTTATTCCTATCATTAAAAGTATAATCGAAGCACTTGTTTTTAGCAGTAAATTAAAAAAACGCTTGGAAAACGAAGATAAAACTTTTCTTCTTGTTAAGATATCTCCGTCAAACGAACAAAAAGAAGACAGAATGGACGAGCTGTTGCGTTCTCTCCATCGAGTTTTACCAAATAGTACCGAGATAAGTCTTGAAATCGCTTCTGTAGATCAATTTTTAAGCTTTTATATAGTAGTCCCGAAAAATCAAAAAAATATCTTGGAATCCCAGCTTTATGCCCAATATCCCGACGCGGAAGTGGAGGAAAAAAAGGATTATTTACCTGAATTCGATTACAATACGGCTTTTGCACAACTTAATTTTAAAAACCCGAGTATTTATCCGGTTAGTACATATAAAAGTTTGAATGAAGATTTGTTAAAAAATTTCTCTGCGATGCTTGCGAAAACAGAAAGGGGCGAGAAAGTATTTCTACAGATTGCCTTTAAAAGAATTGGATCGAAATTTTGGGAACGCGGTTGGCAAGCCTTTTATTACAAAGTGTTTGGCAAGAAATACAACAGGGAAAATATGAATATAGCCCAGATCAAACTATCTCACGATCTTTATTTAGGTAAGTTAAGGTTTGCATACATGGCAAAAGACAAAGTCACAGCATCAGCGAAGCTTAATACTCTGATGAGTCTTCTAAAAATTCTAAAGGGGGAGAATAATGAATTCAAAAATGCCGGATTTTTGTTTAATCCTAAGCTCGATCAATTGTTTAAGGCAAGAATATTCAAAAAAGGTGACTTATGGACTTCAACCGAGATTGCAACGATTTATCACTTTCCGTATAAGGGTGTTTTTGTTTCTAATGTTGTTAATACAACTTCGAAGCGTGCTCCCGCTCCAGACATTTTGCCCAGAGAAGGGGTGGTTAATCCAAGAGAGGTTACTCTCTTCGGTGAAACAAACTATAGAAATGAAGGGAAAAAATTTGGGATAAAAAGAATTGACAGGAGAAGACATTTATATGTTATTGGAAAAACGGGTAGTGGTAAAAGTAGACTTTTGGAGTTACTTTTAATTTCTGATATCCAAAGCGGGCAAGGTTGTTGCCTTTTAGATCCTCATGGTGATCTAGCGGATGAGTTATTAATGTATGTGCCAAAAGAGCGAATAAAAGACGTAGTTTATGTTAATCCTGCTGACAGAGATTTTCCAATTGGTTTCAATCCATTGGAGTCAGTTTCTGATTATGAGACAAGACAACATCTTTCCACTTTTTTTATCGCAATTTTTAAAAAACTCTTTTCTTTTAATTGGAATCCCAGAATGGAACATATTATTCGTTATGTGACACTTGCTTTGCTCGAAACAAAAGATTCAAATGTTTTAGGGATATCTCGTATACTTTCAGATACCTCTTTTAGACAAAGAGTTATAAAAGGAATTCAAGACCCGGTAGTGAAGAGTTTCTGGACAAATGAATTTTCAACATGGAATGAAAGATTTGCTAATGATGCTGTTATTCCAATTCTTAATAAAGTTGGACAATTTATAGCAAATCCGATTATTAGAAATATGGTCGGGCAAAGGAAAAATGTATTGGATTTTGAGAAATTCATGAACGAAGGTAAGATTGTGATCATAAATATCTCAAAAGGGAAACTCGGAGAAGATAATGTTGCTTTACTAGGTTCGATGTTTATTACAAAAATTCAACAAGCCGCTCTAAGTCGGGCAAAATTCCCAGAACACGAGAGGCGGGATTTTTACTTTTATGTTGATGAATTCCAAAATTTTGCCACAGATGCGTTTTCGACTATTCTGTCAGAAGCTAGAAAATACCATCTAGATTTAACAATCGCACATCAGTATATTGCGCAATTGCCCGAGGACGTTAAAGCAACCGCATTCGGAAACGTTGGTTCAATTATTACTTTTGCGGTTGGGGGAGATGATGCCGCATATTTGACTCGAGAATTTGCGCCCATATTTAGCGCTGACGACATGATTAATTTGAACGTACGAGAAATGTATATAAAGATGTCGATAGACGGAAAACTTACATCTCCATTTTCAGCCCGAACAATAGATATACCAAAGCCTTCTTTTGATTATTCTATAGAAATCGTCGATCATTCGAGAATGAAGTATGGGAATAATAGGGTTGTCGTCGAAAATGAAATAGAAAGATGGAGTCAATCGACAGAGTCACTCGAGGTTTCCTCTGGAAAGAATGAGGAATTTCCAGAGCCCATAATCTAAAAAACTAAATCCGCCCAGCACTGATTTTTGTTTTTTAATTCTTCAATAATCTCCTTGCTCTTACTTTCAAACTCTTCTTTTGTGAGTTGCCTGTTTAAAATACAATATTGTTTGTGAGCAAGACTTACACATCCCAAGCTATTTTTGACATCTATGCAATTAAAAATATAGGAAGAGTCTTGGCAGTGGCTTGAGCAAACGGTATAATCACAATTAAATAAATTTGCGCCATCTACTGTTTCGTAGCATAACTCATTATCTATAGCCGCGTATGTTCCATCGAGACAGAATTTATTATAAAAACTGTCGTATAAATAAGCGCAGTCTTCATTTCTCGCAGCGTCAAAACATAAATAGCAATTCTTATTATAGAAAATATAATTGCCGTATTTTGTGTCTTCATTATTTGCCTCATTCGTTTCTGACCACGGATATAGTTTTTCAAGTTTTTTAACCTCGACTAGAATTTTTTCTGGTGGCGCCAATCTCAATTTTTTAACTTTTTCTTTATACTCGTTTTCTGTCAGCTGTCTGTTAAAGATACAAAAAGATTTATTATTCAAATCTACACAACCGAAAATATCGTGGCAGCCATGACAGTTGTATGAAAAAAAGGAGTCTCTAATCCGCGAACAGTTCTCTAAATAATCACAATTGAATGATTTATAAATATCGACACATTCGTAACATAGTTCTGATTCTACTGCATAGTCGCAATCAACACATTTGGCGCACATTGCAGAGTCATAAAGGTATAGTGAGTCTACGCTTTTGGCTACGTCGAAGCAATTAAAAAGATTCTTTGATGAATAGACATAACTGCCGTTTTCACAATTTTCCGAGTTTACAATAAGTGAAGCGAGTTTAGGTTGGGCTAAAATTATTTTTTTAAGTTCTCTAAAAAAGACATCAGAAGTCATAATTATAATTCGGGTAAAGGGTCTTTTATAATTAAATCTGTTTCAATAAGATATTGATCATAGTCTTTTTTGCAAAGAATAACATTTTCGGCTTTCCTGGGGTCATATGAGGTAATAATTTCTTTACCGCACTTATGACAAGTTGTTCGATAAAGTTTTCTTTCTCCTCGAAGCATTAATCTTCTTAGTTGACGACACGATGGGCATTGATTTGGAAGAGGTAACCCCTTCTCGCTTAAAAATTTTTGCTCCTGATCGATTACTAAAAATTGATTATTACATTTTGTACAAGCTTTTGTAATATTGGCCACAATAGCAGTTTAGTCCAATAAATATTATCTTTCAAGTAGTCTATTCTGACGCACGCAAATTGTGCGGATTCTCTTTTTCCTGTATAATTTTTCCTGTGAGCAATATTTTTTTGTCTGTGGTTATTCCATCTTTTGACGAGATGGCAAATCTCCAAAAAGGGGTGTTGGAAAAGGTCGTATATTTTCTAAACAAGAAGAAATTTAATTATGAGGTAATTATAATCGATGATGGTTCAACAGACGGAAGCATAGAGTTTGTCGAGAAATTTATAAAAGAAAATTCCCATTTCAAGCTCATTAAAAATAAACATACTGGAAAAGCCGGTGCGGTGACAACGGGGATGCTGAAAGCAAGTGGGAATTATCTTTTATTTACCGACATGGATCAGGCAACTCCGATTACAGAAGTCGAAAAATTATTGCCGTATTTTAAAGAAGGATTTGATGTGGTTATAGGTTCAAGAAGCGGTCAAAGAAAAGGAGCGCCGTGGACAAGACTCGTTATGGCGCGGGGGATGATAATTTTACGGACATTATTAATAGGTATTAGAGGAATTTCGGACACTCAATGTGGATTTAAAATCTTTACAAAAGAAGCCGCTAAAAATATTTTTACGAAAATAAACGATGTTCATCATGGTTTTCGAAAGATATCGGGTTCGAGTGTTACTGCCGGTTTTGACGTGGAGCTTTTATATATAGCGCAGCTTATGGGTTACAAAATTAAAGAAGTTTCCGTTGAGTGGTTATATGTTGAGACAAGAAGGGTAAATCCGATTAAGGATTCAATCGACGGCTTACTCGATTTAATAAGAATAAAGAAAAACAGCATAAAAGCTCTCTATAAATAATGTCTCGAATTAAATTATTAAAAATCGGATATTTGATTTCGATTATCGCTTTATTTTTTTATTCTTTTACTCAAGTTGATCTAGGTTTAACCCTATCGCGCTTATCGATGTGGATGATAATTCAGAGATTTTTTCAAAGCGTAGGATATTTTAATCGTCCCTTGTCGACGTCGATATATTTAATAATATTAATTTTGCTCTACTTGTTTTACGCTATTTTTCTGTTTTTAGCAAGCAAAAATAAGATAAAAAAGAAGAGTGTGTGGATTATTATACTTGCAACAACAGGAATTTTAACATTTTCTTACAACGCATTTTCTTACGATCTATTTAATTATATCTTTGACGCAAAAATCGTTACATTTTATCAGCAAAATCCTTATATCCATAAAGCGCTCGATTACCCGGGAGATCCGATGTTGTCTTTTATGCAGTGGACTCACAGAACATTTCCCTATGGTCCGATCTGGCTTACTTTGACGGTTCCTCTGTCTTATCTTGGTTTTCAATTTTTTCTTCCGACTTTTTTTCTGTTTAAAATTCTTATTTCCGCTTCTTTTATCGGTGTAATTTATTATATCGGCAAAATACTAAAAAAAATATCTCCGGATGATGAGGTGTTCGGAATCGTTTTTTTTGGCTTAAACCCGCTTGTTATTATTGAAAATCTAGTATCTTCACATAACGATATAGTTATGATTTTCTTTGTAATATTATCCCTATATTTATTTTTGAACAAAAAATATTTTCGTTCAATTATATTGTTCTTAATTTCAGTCGGAGTTAAATTTGCTACCGTTATTTTAATTCCTGTTTATATTCTAATCTGCACGCATATGAGAAAAAGAAAAGAAATTTCTTGGTTGATTATTTTTTTAATCACAATAGTTTTAATGACAATCGGTGTCATTTTTGCATCCATCAGAACTAATTTTCAGCCCTGGTATTTACTTTATGTTTTGCCCTTCGCCGCTTTTATCGGAAAAAAATATTACATTTTAATACCGACTTTTATAATCACTTTTTTTGCGCTTTTGAGATATACACCGTTTTTGTATACGGGAAACTGGAATAAACCGATTCCGACGATTATGTTTTGGTTGACAATGGGTTCATTAATCTTTTCCGCAGTAATGATACTTACTTGGTATTTGAAATCGCTTGGTTATAAAAAGTCAAAATGATAATATAGTTATATGAGATCTATTAAAAAATATAAGTTTGAAATTCTTTTTTCGGCGTTATCCATAATTCTATTTTTATCTTCACGGCTATACAGACTCAATTCTCTGCCGATTTTTACGGATGAAACGATTTATGTCCGCTGGTCGCAAATCGCATTCCACGATGCGGGCTGGCGTTTTATTTCGTTAACAGACGGAAAACAGCCCTTATTTATCTGGTTTATGTCGATTCTCATGCGTTTTGTTCGGGATCCTCTTTTGGCCGGACGATTGGTTTCGGTCGGTGCCGGATTTGTCACGATGATCGGTTTGTTTCTTCTAGGAAAGGAAACATTCAAAAATCGCTGGGTCGGAATTTTATCTGCTTTAATTTATTCTATTTATCCTTTTGCTTTGGTTTATGACAGAATGGCGCTTTACGATAGTTTGGTCGGAACATTTGCCGTTTGGAGCTTATATTTTGAAATTCTTCTGGTTCGTAAAGTCCGTCTCGATGTTGCGCTTATTTTAGGGATGATTATCGGAATGGGGGTTTTAACGAAAACTTCAGCATTTTTCAGTATCTATCTTCTGCCTTTTTCTTTAATTCTTTTTGATTGGAAGTCTAATAAAAGAAAGATCTTATTGTTAAAATGGATTATGCTCGTATCAGTTTCCGTAATTTTAGCCTATGCGATTTATTCAGTTTTAAGGCTTTCTCCATTTTTTCATATAATCAGCGACAAAAACTCGATCTTTGTTTATCCGTTTAAAGATTGGTTAAATCATCCGTTTACTTATTTACACGGAAATATAAAAGGAGTTTGGAACTGGTTCTCAATTTACATGACATGGCCATTTATTGTTCTTGTTGTTTTATCTTTTTTCGTCGACCGACAAAAATTCAAAGAAAAATTACTTCTTTTTTTATGGTTTTTTATTCCTTTTTTTTCCTTGGCCTTGTTCGGCAGGACGATGTATCCACGTTTTATATTTTTTATGACTCTTTCTCTTTTGCCACTTGTGTCATTTTCATTATTTAAATTATCAAAAATGATAAAAAAACCAATCTTTGTTATTATTCTATTTTTATTATTTTTTGGTTTGGCCTTGCGCTCGGATTTTTATATATTAACCGATTTTGCCAGGGCACCGATACCTTTTCTCGACTTAGAACAATACAGTAATAGTTGGCCTGCAGGAGGTGGAATAAAAGAAATAATATCTTTTTTAGATAACAAGGCGAAAAAAGAAAAGATATTCGTCGGGAGTGAAGGAACTTTCGGGAGTCTTGCGACGTACTCCGTCGAGATTTATTTAGGAGAAAACAAAAATATAGAGAAACAGGGAATCTGGCCGGTTCCCGATGAAATTCCCGATGCATTGGCCAAAAAGGTAAAAGTTATGCCAGTTTATTTTATATTTAATCAAACACCGGTGCCGCCTCCCAGATGGCCACTTGAACTTGTTTCAAAATATCAAAAAGGAACAGGAGATTCTTATATCCGTCTTTATAGAGTGATCTCGCAATGAAAAAATATAAATATTTTTTCATTATAATATTAATTTCAGCTCTTCCGTTTATCAGTATTTTTGCTAGTACTAAATTACCCCATACTCACGACGGGATTGTGCATTTGGCGAGAATAGCCGCTTATTATAAGGCATTGGGAGATTTTCAAATTCCGGTTAGATGGGCAGGTGATTTAAATTATGGCTACGGTATGCCACTTTTTAATTTTATATACGGACTTCCATATTTTTTGTCCTCAATTTTAGTTTTTTCGGGCTTTGACCTTGTCAGTTCTTTTAAAATTATTCTTTTTCTAAGTTTTGTGTTATCGGGAATATTCATGTTCGCTTTTTGCAAAGTATTCTTTAATGACGACAAAAAGGCTTTGTTAATTACTGTTTTATACCAATTCGCTCCGTTCAGATTAGTCGAGCTTTTAGTGCGGGGATCGTTTGGGGAGGTTTATACATACGCTTTTTTTCCGCTTGTTCTTTTTGGTTTAAGCCTTATTTTAAAGAAAAATAGTTATCGTAATTTTATTATTACGGCATTTGCGACCGCACTCTTAATTTTATCCCATAACGCGCTGAGCTTGGTTTTTTTTATCATCGCGCTCGGTTTCCTCTTCTATTTTGGTAAGAACAAAAACAAGATATTCTACGGATTATTTTCATTAACTATTGGTCTTTTGCTCTCTTCATTTTATTGGATTCCGGCAGTATTTGAACATAAGTTTACCCATGGTGATTTATATATGAAAAATATATATCTTATGCATTTTCCGCCTATTCAAAATTTTTTTATTCCTAATTTTATAAACACTAAGAGTTTTCAGATTGAGGGAATTTCGGTTCAATTTGGCTTATTTCATGTACTAATTATATTAGTGTCGACGTGGGTTATATTTTTCCGTAAGAATACGGATAAATTAACAAAGAAAGTAATAATATTCAGTTTTTTAATTTTAGGAATCGCTTTATTTTTTATGCAACCGATTTCAAAATTTGTTTGGGAGAAAGTATCTTTGCTCAGACAATTTCAATTCCCATGGAGATTTCTTGCAGTCACAAGTTTTGCAACCTCGTTTTTGGGAATAAGTTATTTTTTTTTTAATTTTAGGAATCGC
>JAMCQQ010000056.1:2831-6597 GCA_023379515.1 Actinomycetota bacterium | reverse complement strand
CTGTGAAGTTATTGATTTTTTAAAACTTGAATAACAACCTATACAGGGAACCACTATTTCACTGAGATTTTCTTTCTCAACATTTGCCAGATTTTTTATTGATAAGGATACAAAAAGAAGTTTTGAGGTTAAATGAGCCGATGATGCACCGCAGCAAATCCAGTTTTTAACTCCTTCCAATTCAATATGTCATTCAAGCATCGAACAAACAGTTTTAAAAGACATGTCATATTCTTTACCTGTCGAATGAAAGGTACATCCTGGATAATATGAATATTTCATTTCCTTTCTTCCTCTAATTTTTTAACTTTTAAAAACATTTTATTTAATTTAAAAGCCATGGTTAAATCCGGTAACAATTTTAACTTTCCGAACTTTACTAATTTCAGGCCCAATGGTATATCCTTTTTAAAATCTTTTTTCTTTAGCTTGAATGACAGAATTACTCCCAACTCATACATTCTCCCAAATATTTTCATCATCTGTGCAAATGACCTGTAAAAGTCTGATATATCTCTTACCCCTACTTTAACTTTTTCTTTCATTGCTATTTTCCTTGCAGCATCCATGACATCAGTAATTTCTATATCCTGGGGGCATCTTGTAGCACAAGTTTCGCATGATGTACAAAGCCAGATAGTTTTGCTTTTTAGTACCAGATCTTTCATGCCAAGACGTATGGCTTGAATTATTTGCGTGGGGGTATAATCCATCTCATAAATGATTGGGCAGCCTGCAGAACATTTTTTGCACTGGTAGCATAGACTTGTATTTCTACCTACGGTCGGCTGAATTGCCTTCATGAAGTCTTTGTCTACCGCAGTTTGCAAAACACTATCCTCCATTTTTACCTCTTTATATTTTGTTAATTTTTTTTTAAAAAAATTTAAAGAAAAGATAATGTTTTAAAAATAGCAACTTATTATCAGCAAAGTCTTATTGATTTTTCAATTCTTTGCATTTATGCAATTAATTTCATTTCGCTTGATTTCTGATCAAACTTTCCAGATAATATCAGTAATGATTATTAATGTCAATAAACCAAAGAAATCATATCACTTTTTTATCACTTTACAATATTATTTGATTTTATTTTTATGAATTTTTTTAAATAGATGATTCGGATATATTTTTTAATTCTTTAAAGGTAAAGACAGGACCATCCACGCAGACAAATTTTTCCCCAATGTTACACCTTCCGCATTTTCCTATTCCGCATTTCATTCTTCTTTCCAGTGTCGTGTAAACTGAACCGTCTTCAAATTTCAGTTTTTCAAGTACTCTTAATACATATTTAATCATGATGGGCGGCCCACAAGTGATTGCGATAGTATTATCAGGGGAAGGTGCTAATTTTTCCAAAACATCCGGACACAGCCCAACTTCCTTGCTCCATCCATAGCATGCAGTATCAATAGTTAGAACTACTTCTACGTCATCGGACTTTTCCCAGTCCTCCATATCATACTTAAAGCATATGTCTTCAGGAGTTTTGGCAGCATATAAAAGAGTTAATTTCTTATATTTGCTCCTATTTTCAAGCATATGTAGCAGTAGTGGTCTTAATGGCGCCAGACCAATTCCTCCGCCAACAAGTAAAATATTTTTTCCTTCCATGTCTTTGTAAGGAAACCAGTTTCCCAGTGGTGCCCTCAATCCTACCTTCTCGCCTTCACTAAGATTATGGATAGCAGCGGTTGTAACGCCGGTTTTCATAACCGTAAATTGGAGAAAATCATTACAGGAAGGCGACGAATTAATTACAAAAGTTGATTCGCCATATCCAAAAACTGATACTTGCCCCACCTGTCCGGGCTGAAATTTAAATTTTTCCATTTTTTCTTTATCATCAATAGCTATCTGAAGAGATATGATATTTGAAGTCTCTTTAATTATTTTACTTACGGTACATATTTCAGGTATATACAGATTTTGAACATTTAAATTATTAGTTAGATTGTCTTTTAAATTCAAGTTATTAATCCCCATTTTTTCAAGTAATCATCCATTAATGTATTTATTTTTTAACTTTATCCTGTACTTTTTTACTATTTTCCAATACAGAACCAACTATTTCTCTTATATCCATACCAACCGGGCAAACCTCAATGCATCTGCCGCAGCCCACACAATAAGTATTTTTACTTCTTTTATAATAATAATTATATTTGCAATTAATTTTATTCCTGTATCTTTGATAAATATCCGTTCTGGGATTGTGTCCGCTTGCTTCAAGGGTATAATAATAATTCATACAGTAATCCCAGCACCTGAATCTTTCACCGCTTAAATTTTCCATCTCATCGCAAATATTGAAACATACACAGGTCGGACAGACGAAGGTACATGCTGCACAACTGATACATTTTTTTGTATTTTTCCTCCAAATTTCAGAATCAAAAGACTTTTCCATACTATCTGAAATTTCTGCAGGGGAAGCATTGTCATAGACACATGAAAGCTTTGCTTCTGAATCGGATATTAATTTATCCAATTCAATATAATATTTTTCATCTGTATTGTTTTCCTTCTCAAAAAGATCGTTATTTTCTTCTATCAGCCACCTGACATTTTCATTTAATTTTACAACAGCATATACCTCTTCCAACTCTACAATGCCGATATCTGAATGTTCAAAATTAAAAGGATGCCCTCCCACAGAAGAACAGAAACAATCAGAATGAATTTTACTGCACCCAACTGAAACAAAAATTGCAGAATTTCTCTTGTCTAAATAATATGTGTCTCTTTTTTCACCTGCTCCGAATACCAGATCGAACATCTTTATGGCAGACATGTCACAGGGTTTAACTCCAAAAATAATTTTTTTTCTGATATCGCTATTGGATATATTTGAAGATTTCAATTCTATATCTACCATATCGGCCTTATCCAAATTCTTTTTATATTCAAATTCAAATAAGGACTCCGTTGAGGGAAATAAAAGAAATTTTGGACTTTTTTTTGTTTTTTCATCAAGATTCATAACAAATTCAGTACTGTTACTATTCTGGTTGCTTATGCATTTCCAGTCCATAAAATCTATAATACCGTTTTTTGAATCCTGTACAGGCAGATATATATCAAATTTTTCACTAATTTTATTAAAAAACAAATATAAATTACTTTTTTTAATAATATTTATTATTTTAATTTTTTGCTTTTCCATAAATCTCTATTCCAATATTTCTATCGTGCTTTAAATTAATTCTTCCTCTTTAATATTTTTTTCTATGTTCTTAAACGTTAACAGCGGGGGCTTACTGTCAAGGCTCAAGCCCGGGACAAATCCGAACAATCTGTTAATTTCCTTATTCATTTTCTTCATTAACTTTAAAATAGGGATATTCGAAGGACATGCTCTTTCACATTCCCCGCATTCGACACATCTTCCGGCCAGATGCATTACCCTTATCAATTGAAAGAACTTGCCTTCATTTGAAGTTATTTTTTGTGATTGCCAGTGTGGCTGATCCAGTTGTGCTATGCACCTGTCCCTGCATACTTCAAGGGGGCAAATATTCCTGCATGCATAGCATCTTATACATCTGCTGAACTGGCCTTCCCAAAATGAGTATATTTCTTCCAAGCTTAACTTTTCAAATTCCAACAGATCATCAAATTCTTCTTTTGGTTTGATATTAAATTTAATGTCGTTCTCTATATATTCATCATATATTGGGGGCTTATTATAAATATTGCAGCCATAGCACTTATCTGCATACACATCTTCGATATTAAATTTAATATCAAACCAAAAGAAGAA
>JAMCQQ010000056.1:0-2756 GCA_023379515.1 Actinomycetota bacterium | reverse complement strand
GTTGCTGCTTCCGTTTACAACAGCAGAAACAATTTTTAATCCATTTATTTTTTTCTGTATTTTTTTATGGTCAATAACTCCATTGCATTCAACGGCTATTATTTTTATTTTATCTCTTTTAATCAGACCTTCTGACAACAATTGGACTATTGCTTTTACATCACATGGTTTTAATATAAGACCTATTTTTTCATTATTCTCCTGAGATAAAGAATAAGCGTATGTAGCCATATTGTTAATGCATAGATTATTAAAAACTATCTTATCAATTTCTTCTTTCTTTTCTATAAACAATGGATTAACCTTGAGGAGTTTATCGCTTTTCGTATAGCCGACAATTACTTTTAAATCATCAACCAAACTACCTATTTTTTCTTTTAATCTTTCTTCTGTTCCCATTACTTATATTTCTCTAACTCTTTTTATAAAACTGTTTACCACTTTTTGCCATTTTTGCGCTTCCGAAGCAGATACCCACTGATAAGAAAACCTTCTGCTGTCTATCCCGATTACAGGAAGAAAATCCTTTAAAATCTCAAGTCTTCTGCGTGCATAATAATTACCCTCACTGTAGTGGCAATCTCCGGGATGACATCCGGACACCAGGACACCGTCTGCACCCATACTAAAAGCTTTTAGTACAAATAATGGATTGATTCTTCCGCTGCATGGCACCCTTATGATCCTAATATCTTCAGATTGCCTCAATCTTGCGGTTCCTGCAGCATCAGCCCCGGCATAAGAACACCAGTTGCATAAAAAAGCTACTATTTTAAGCTTATCGTTCCGGTTTTTTTCTTCAACTTCATTATTGAAATTTTCTATTGTTTTATTTTCTTCCATTTTTAACCAATATTTATTTTAAATGGTGAAAGCTTTTAATTCTTCCAGCAACATTTCATCGCTAAAACCGCTAAGACTGATGGCATCTATCGGGCATGTTGCCTCACATAAACCGCAGCCTTTGCAAACAGACTCTATTACCTTAACTGCATTTCTGTCTCGTATCTTTACCTCTTCTATAGCCTTATATGGGCATACTATCAAACATTTATTACATCCGATGCATCTTACTTGGTCAACTTTGGCAACAATCGGGTCAGTTGCCAGTTCTTTTTTTGACATAAGTGCCAGAACCTTACCTGCTGTTGCACTGCCCTGTGCAACGCTTGCAGGAATATCTTTAGGTGACTGACAGGCCCCTGCAAGAAATATGCCTGAAGTATTTGTTTCAATAGGTCTTAGCTTTGGATGACTTTCCGTAAAGAAACCAAAGGAACCGGTGCTTATATTTAGTGTTTCAGCCAGCTTCTTATAACCTTCCGAAGGAATCATTGCAGGAGCCAGCACCACAAGATCAGCTTCTATCTCCACGGATTCTCCCAAGAGTGTATCGGATCCCTTGACTATAAGTTTTTCACCTTTTTTATATATTTTAGATACCTTACCTCTGATATACTGCGTTCCATATTGCTGGCCTCTGGTGATAAATTCATCATAATCTTTACCAGGCGACCTTATATCCGTATAAAAAATAAAAGAACTTGAATTAGGAAGATGTTCTTTTGTAAGTATTGCTTGTTTTGCAGTGTACATACAACAAGCTGCGGAGCAATAAGACATTCCCCTGGATTTATCTCTGGAACCAACACAAGATAGGAAAACTACCTTTTCAGGTTCTTTTTTATCTGAAGGCCTTATAATGTGTCCGCCTGTAGGACCGGAAGCACACATAAGCCTTTCATACTGCAAGCTCGTTATTACGTCACTTAACTCATTTGCTCCATATTCTTCAAAAACACTGGTATCGAATATATCTGCACCTGTGGCAACTACGATAGCTCCCACATCTCTTGTTATTATTTCTTCTTTGTGGTCATAATCAATTGCACCAGCCTGACATGCTTTTATGCATTCGTGACATTCAGAGCATATTCCGCAATTTAAACACCTCTGAGCCTCTTTCAGAACTTCTTCTTCGTTTAAAGGTAAGACAACTTCTTTAAAATTATTGATCCTTTCTGCCTCTTTTAATTTACCTATGCTTACTCTTGCGGATTTACTGAAAGAATCCAGTTCCTTTTGTTTAAATATTTCATCAGGTTTTAAATAAATTTCTGATGTCTTTTTTTCTTCGATTTCTTTTATGATGTCTTCATATTTTATGCCTTCAATATATTTGGCAATCACATCTGCAGCTAATTTTCCATGGGCAATTGCTTCTGTAACAGTGGAAGGTCCCAATACCATATCGCCTCCTGCAAATATACCTTCGTCGTTTACCAGAAGAATCTCTTTCTTGTCTAGCTTTATTCTCTTATCAGGAGTTGCTTCGAAATTCCTATTGCCGCCACTTAGATAATCGATATCAGGTTCCTGACCAACTGCTAAAATTACCAAGTCGGCCTGACTGCTAAATTCACTTCCCTCAACTTGTACAGGCCTTCTCCTGCCACTTTTGTCGGGGGCACCCAATACATTTTTAATCAATATCAACTTTTCTGCCTTGCCGTCTTCCCCTTCAATTTTCAAAGGTGAGGTTAAATAATTCAATATGATTCCTTCTCCCAGAGCATCTTCAATCTCCTCATCCAGTGCAGGCATTTCTTCTCTGCTTCTTCTATAAAATATACTTACTTCACTTGCTCCAAGACGCAGAGCGGTTCTTGCAGAATCTATTGCAGCATTGCCTCCTCCTATTACCGCTACCCTGCTGCCGCTTATACTCTCTATTTTTTTAAGTCTGACATCCCTCA
>JAMCQQ010000055.1 GCA_023379515.1 Actinomycetota bacterium | reverse complement strand
AGCTGTAATAAGCTTATTTTCTTTTTCTAACAGTCCTTCGACAATAGATGCAATATTAGCACGCCTAACAAAGGTTTCTGTTTCATTTGACCATTCTCTTAAGTCATTCTTTATTCGTAAATATGATTTCCTATCTAAAAAATTGGATAGCCTGTTACGTGTCCACACAGGTAACCAGACTAATCTTTCAAAATAAGAATCGTAGATAAGATCAAAGATTATTTTTCGAATTTCATCGGTAATACCAATATCCACAAATGTCAAAAGTTCCGATAAGTTTTCATCTATGTTTTCTTTGTGAATTTTAAGAAATGAGATTATCCATTCAATTACTTCGCTACCTCTTGGAGACTCTAAGAGGAAACGTAATACTCCGCTCCAGGAGGGCTTGAAAGCAGTAATTCCTTCTTGATCAATTATTGCTAGCTTTTTAAATTCATCCAAGAGATTCTCTTGTTTTAATAGGAATTCCGCAACAAGAAATTCCGTCAGTGTATGATGTTCCCAAATAAAAAGTTTTTCCTCATCCCTTTTACCAATCTTCCCAAGATGTTTTTTTTCCATCCATAAAACATCGAACTTTCCTTTAGGTATACTGGCGTCTCTCAATAATTTCACATATTCTGAAGGATTCAATGTATCTGATTGGCGTTTTTCAAATACAAGTGCAATTTTTTGTAAAATCAGCCTGTTTTTGCCATATTTTATAACTTGATCGAATAAGAAACTATAGAAGTCAAAACGGTTAAACTTTATAGGTTTCTTCTTATCCAAGTATGCAAGTAAATGCTTAAGAAACACATCATCGGATATGAAACTATTATAGAAATCATGGAACCAGAACTGTTGAATGATGTCATCAACAAAATTATCAGCTGGCGAGAATCCTAAGGGGTAATGATATTTCAGTATTTGCTTCTTAATTTCTGGATTTTTTAGCTTTACGTCATTATTTGTATCCATTTGTGTCCATTTTATCATCTATAATTTCAAATTTCACTAACAGCCTGTTGGGTTTTATCCACACTCATGTCTTTGTATAAATATTACAAATATCGCACCGCTGTCATTAATATTTTCCTGTTTTTTTATGAAGATTTATGCAATGGCTGAATACATTATTTTAATATTTAGAAATAAATTAGCGAAATTTATGCATATTTCGGTAAAATCTGCCACCCATTCCGTTTTAAACCTGCTACTTTTTTCTCATCTTAAATTTTCAAAAGAGCTAGCCTAAAAGTGGTAAACTTTGATCCTACAAATTGTTAGATATTTGCCTAACAGAAGGCCCGTTCAGTTTAATTCTTAAATAGTTATGTATTTTTATCACATATTGCATCAGATATTATAGGAATACCAATTACGTCATGCCAGGCTGCTACAGGTAGTTGACTTGTAATAACAGTTGATTTTATTCCATGCCTGTCCTCAAGTATTTTAAGAAGTATTGGTCTTGATACAGAGCTAACTATACAAAATCTACCTTATCTTTGAGGGAAAATAGAAATATTTCTAATATTATTGTTGTTTAGTCAACATTATGATATATTTAATTTGTTTTATATAAAAGAAGAAGGTGAATTATGGAAATAGAACAATGAAGTAAAAAGCAGTAAAGATAGAAAAAAGGAATGAAAGCGTATAAAAAAATCACTATATAAAAAATGGCAAGAAAAAGAAATTATCCAGTTACGATATGGTTGGATGAAAAAGAATTGGTACTTCTAAAAGATAAGGTATCAAAAACTAATTTTTATCGCAGTGACTATATTAGAAAATGCTCACTTGGTAAAAACATTACAGTTGTTCCAGGCATAAGAGATCTAATTATTGAATTTAAAAGAATAGGAAGTAACCTGGATAAAATAACCCGTTCAGTAGATTGTAATACATCAGCCATGTTAGGGAACAATCTTGAAGATATAAAAGAAGACCTAAAAACAGTATGGACCAGTTTGGCCGTGATAATGAAAAAATTATAAAGAATAAATATATTTATGGCAGTTATAAAAATAATTCCTTCAAAAGGAAGGATAAAAAATATAATAAATTATGTTTTAAACAAAGAAAAAACTAACGGACGCATTATAAGCGGAAAAGACTGCTCCCCGCAAAACGCTATAGATGAAATGAATACTACAAAAGAGCTATACAATAAAACAGACGGTATTAGTTACCATCACATAATCCAGAGTTTTAAGCCTGATGAAACAAATCCAAAAAAAGCTCACGAGATAGGAAAAGAGCTTGCAAAAAGTCAGTTTCAAAATCATGAGGTGCTGGTTGTTACTCATATTGATAAGGATCACATACATAACCATCTTATAGTAAATTCGGTATCTTTTAAAAATGGCAGCAAGTTAGTCTCAAATAAGGAAACTTTAAGGGAAATTAAGCGGGAAAGCAACAGAATTTGCCAGAGGGAAAATTTATCAATTATAAAAGAACCTATTGCCCATAATCGCTACTCGATGGCTGAATATAGGCTGGCAGAAAAAGGAATGCCTATCTGGAAAGAACAACTGCGCTGCGCAATAGATGAGGCAAAAGAGAATTCTAAAAATTTAGTTGAGTTAAGGCAATATCTAAAGAAAAACTTTAACATAGATATGAAGATACAAAATAAAAATCTTAGCTTTCTTCATCCGGAAAAGAAAAAATACTGCCGTGGCAAAAAGCTTGGATATGCTTATACAAAAGAAGAAATTACAGGATTTTTTGAAAGAGGTCCGGAGCATAAAAAGGTAAACCTGGGTTTACCATATAAAAACACTAATTTTAGGATGCCGAAAATAAAAAATGTAAATTTGAAGCTTGGTAGAATTGCCCCTGGGATAGAAAGCATAGCCAGTAAAATTTCAAGAGATATCGAGAAAGAAAAAATAAGGATTGAAGCCAAAAAAGAAAATCTTTCAAGGTCAAGAGAAAGGCATATGACTAAAGACATAGAGAGAGAAAGATAATGACTGCTAATAAAACTAGGATTATAATGTCTGTTTTAATACTTATTATTATATTAACTGTTCTGCCTATACTGTCATCAGTGCTAAGACAATTTCTTGAAGACTACAGGTTTAATTTATCGCATGTCCCACAAAATTTTATAATAAAAACTGCTACTAGCAGCAAGACTTATTTTAATTTTTTTACTAAAGTCAATCCAATCAATATTTTAGGGTGGGGGATAATAGGGCTTTTTTTGTCGTATTCACTTTTTGGAATGCTGGAGCCAAAACTGCAAAAAAGATATATGCAAAAAGATGATTATGGAAGCCACGGCACGTCAAGATTTCAGACTTCAAGTGAGGTAAAAAAACATTATTTTAAAGATAATCTGGGGTGGTTTTTAGGTTCAAATGTAGCAAACTTAAAATATTTTATCGGAATACCCGGAGCATATCACTCCATAGGAAGCAACCTTAATATGCAGACATTGGTACTGGGAAGCCCTGGAAGCTTTAAGACTACAAGCTTTGTTCTTCCAAATGTATTCCATATTCCATATATGTATAAAAATTTAGATGAAAAAGGTGATTTAATAATAACTGATCCAAAAAGCGAAATTTACTGCTTAACTTCCAAGTACTTAGAAAATTGTGGATATGATGTTTACGTACTTGACTTTATCAACCTAAAATATGGAGACAGCCTTAACCCTATAAATTACATATCCAGTGAAAAGGAACTTATGGAAATAGCCGAAGGCTTTATTAGTTCTGTAGCTGATACAACAATACTTTCTTATAGCAGTGATACTTTTTGGGAAGAATCCGAAGGTCAACTTTTGGGAGCACTTATTGGTTTTGTAAAAGAAATATATCCAGAAAGACAGCAGACATTTGGGCAGGTTTTAAAAATTTTAACTTCCGATAATGTAAGAAACCCCAAAAAAGCTTTAAATTTTTTTAAACAATACAACATTAGTGGAACACCTCTTCAGCTATGGAATAACTTTCTACTGGCAGAAGATAAGGTACGGGCCAATATCTTAATAGGACTTGCTACCAAACTAAAACTGTTTTCCATAAAAGGTATAAAAGATATAACAGGCTCAACCACAATAGATATTAAAAAAATTGGAGCTAAAAAAGAAAAACCAATAGCTCTATTTATTCTAATGCCTGATAAGGACAGGGCATTTTCCCCGATTATTAATTCCATGGTAACTACAATTTTAAACCAGCTTTATAAAACAGCTTATGAGTATGGAAGTACTCTTTATAGTCCAACATTTCTTATACTTGAAGAAATGGCAAATATAGGCAGGATTCCTAATATAAAGGTAATGCTTGGCACAATGAGGTCCAGGCGGATTTATCCCATGCTTATATGGCAGTCACTGCCGCAGATGAAAAACCGTTACAAAGACTGCTGGGAAGATATTCTATCAATGTGCGATACCCATCTGTACTTAGGAATTAATGATGATTTTACTGCACAATACTGCAGCAGATTTCTGGGAAATACTACTATTAAGATACAGGGTACAAGCAAAAATATAGGAAGCTTTCTTGAGAACGCCAGGCAAAGCCAGTCACAGAATTACTATGCAAGAAACCTTATGCTTCCGGATGAATGTAAAAGGTTATGCCAGAGAAAGTTGATTTTAAACCAGCGTTCTTTTTACCCATCCCTTCTTTATAAGGTTCAATATAAGTACTGGGAAAAGCAAAACAGAATCTGTGATTTTTCCAATGTTAAAGATTTGCCGGAGATAAAAAGTGTTAGGGTATAAGTTTAATATTTTTTACAATGCACAATGTTTTTATTAAATGTAGTTGAGTGAGGAAATTTGGAATATATAATTTGTTGTTTAAATATAAAGGAAAGTTATATAAGGATAACCAATCATTTTAAAGGCCATCCCTATATTGGCTTTGAGGAATATATTGATGATATAGAAGAGATAAAAAACAAATCATTATATAAAAAATGGCAGTATGCAGTAGTTGATAAAAAACTTTCCTGGTTTGACGAGGCAGTAAAATTTTTTAAAAAAAATAATATAGACATAATTTATTTTTATGATGACTACAAAGAGGTAATTGCATCTATTAAAAGTAAGGTTAGCCAACCATTAGAAGATGACCTCGTGGAAAATAGTGGATTTTCTAAAGAGCAGGGTGGTGACACTAAAGTAAGATATATAGAAAAACCCATTACTAAAATAGTAGAGAAAAAAATATACACGGGAATTGAAAAGAAACTAATTATTATATCAAGCCTTTCAAGATGCAGCGGCTCAACTACAATTACCTTAAGTATCGCAAAATATCTTTCCAACCTGGATATCCTGTCATCTGTTATCGAGCCACCCTTAGGTAGCCCTACAATATTTAACTGGATAGGAATTGAAGAAAGAGAAATGGCAAGGACAGAAGACAGTACTAGCGATTTTTATTCATATCCACACGAAATCTCATGTGGAAACAGGATAAAGAACAAGGCTGAATATGTATTTGACAATATTGTCTGGATTATTGCCGATGACAGAAAAGAGAAAATTGAAAAATGGGGTTACAACCAAATGCTGCAACTTGTGTATGCATCAAACATTGCCCCTATAACTCTTATTGATATAGGGGACAACCTTTCCCATGAGGCAGTTAAGCCTCTGCTATCTGTTGTAGATTTGGTGCTTGTTGTTATAGATCCCTTTCCGACCAGTTGCAAAATAAATAATAATAAGTTTTTGGAGCTTTTAAAATTAAAAAGTGATGATTTCCCGGTAAACTTTATTATAAACAAATGGAATAGTGGAATAGATAAAAAGGAGTTTCTGGATTTTATTGGAGTTAAACCCCTGGCATTTATACCCGCTATAGACCTGGCTATTTTATATAAGGCTAACTGTCAGTATAAGATTCCACTTTGCTACAGGGAAGTTTCCGATGTACTGGACAGTCCGCTTAACGATATTTGTTCTCTTTTTATACCTAAAGGATTTGCTAGTACTTTTTCTAAAAATAAAAAGGGTAAAAATAGATCATTACTTGCAAATATTATAAAGAAATTTAAAAGGTCTTAATTGCCATATATATTAGTAGTGGGGAGGATAATTTGAAAGGGCACTTTATAAGAAGAAGAATTAAAATTGGAGCAGTATTTTCAGGTATAGGCATACTGTTAATGCTTGCTACTATGGCTATGATATATTTTTGGGAGACAAGTGGCAGGGAAAAGTATTTGTACAGCAGTGTGGTGGTACTGAACCAAAGTATAGAAGCTAATGTTTCTATTACATCTGGTATGCTGGGCTGGATAAAGATAAACCCCGATAACCTTATTGACGGGGCTATAGTAAAAAAAGAGGAAATTATCGGAAAGCATTCCGCCCACTATATTCCAAAAAATAGCCAGCTGGCCCCCGCTTATTTTAAAGATGATACTACTGATATAAAAAAGGAAGACCAGTATATTTTTGCTATTCCGGCCGACTGGATTATAACCTTTCCAAATTCTCTAAGAAGGGGAGATACGATTTATTTTTATCCGGTTAAAACAGCAAGTGAAAATAAGGAAGAAAATAAAACCTTTAATAATTTAGACAATATAAAAATTACCAGTCAGAGTGATTTGCTTAAAAGTGAAGTTGCATACCTAAAAGATTCAGGCAACAGAGAAGTAGTAAATACGCCTGGTAAAGACAGGTATGACGCAAGCGCTAATATTGCAAGTATTGAAATTATAACAAATTACGAAGGAGTATTGCACCTGCAGAATTTGGCTGAGAGTAACTGGAAATTTATTATTTTATATAAAGCTAGCCTCAATTAGACAAAGGATAATTTTAGCAAATGAAAAATATTTTAATAATAAGTAAAAACGGTAACTTAAAAACTGAGCTTGAAAAAACCGGCTTTTTTAAAAATGTTAAAACCTGCCTGTCTTTTGATAGTAAATCATTGGACAATATAGATATTTTAATCGTTGATGATAAAACTATTGACTATAATGAGTATGTTCAAAATTTTTCAAAGTTTTTAAAGCTGGTCAGGAGCAATTATTACATTGCGACTGACATAGACACATATTCAACTATCAACAAAGTTCTTTCTTCTTATGGAATAATAGTAATTCCACCTTTTCTTACAGATACGCAGATTTGCCAAAAAATATGTTCACTGGCCGTTGAGGATTTTTCTGTAAGTAAAAATACTGTTTGTTTTTTTGGATCCGGACCCGGAGCAGGTACAAGCATGATAAGCCAGTCTGTTGCCCAGATACTTTCTGATATTACCGGCAAATCTACTGGGTTTTTAAGTCTGGATGGCAGTGAAGGTATTGATTATTTTGATATAGATTCAGGAAGTTACGGCCTGGCTGAAATTAAAGAAAGGCTTAAAAACAATATTTTATCACCAGAGGAACTTAAAAACTCATGTATAAAAAGTTCTTCGCTTTATTTTTTGCCGGGGGAGAAAGAAATTTCTAAGGTCAGGCATTACCAGCCGGACTATATTGAGAAACTAGTAGATCTCTGCTCTAAAACTTTTGATGTTGTCATCATAAATGGAGGAAGCGCTATTACCGGTATGAGCATAGGTGCTCTAAATTCATCTAAATTAAAATTCCTTGTCACCACACAAAGCGATAAGCATTTTAGAAATTTCAATAAGTTACTAAATCAAATTTTTTCCAACTTAGGCATAAGTTCAGGTGATTTTTCACTGGTAGTGAATAAATATATAGACTCGGGTGAGCTCGAAACTGAAATAAGCCTGGCTAAAAAATATGGCATGGCGCTGGCTTCTGTTATACCGCTTTTAGAATATATACCCAGCCTGGAAGCTGAAAAAAAGAGAAAGACGCTGCTAGGCTATGACCGGCTATACGGCAATTCTATAAAACAGTTAACAGTTTCCATATGTAGCGAGCTGGGTATGGAAATTTTATATACCGGTAAAAGGGATGGGCAAAGTTGGAATTTCTTTAAAAAAATCCTGGGAAAGGTTTAATTATGAATACTGGTTTATTAAGAGAAGAAAAGAAGTCAGAAGAATTTTATATTGATAATTATTTAAGTAATGTAAAAAGCAGCAATGCAGCTGGCAAGAAATATTTAAGCAAGACAGAACTCTTTTTAAATCTTTGCCGGTCTGTGCAGTCCTATTTTGAAGAACAGTGGAATAAAGCAGAAGGTCAGGAGTCTAAAATACTTGAACGGCAGACCAAAGCTTTAATAGGAATACCTGACCATGTAAATTATTTTAAGGATCTTATAGGCAGATATTTAGAGGATAACGCTAAGACCAACATGGCTTATCCTAAATGGTATAAGAGCTTAACTGACGGTATTTTTCATGAAGTATGGGGACTTGCAGGCATAAGTGCATGGATGGATATGCCTGAGAGCTCCTCTGCCAAGATCATAGGGGAGAGAATATATTATCTGGTTGATGGAAAAATGGTCTTGCAGGAACAGAAAATTTCTGCACAGAGGTTCGGTGCACTTAAAAAAGCTCTGCTTCTTCTTACACCCCAAATACCCCAAAACAGTCCCAATATTGAAATTCTTATGTACTCAGGACAAAGGGTTACTTTTTATGGCGGATCTCTTACAAAGTCCGGTCAGGATATTATGGTATTTCGTAAGTATGTTGTTTTTAATTATACTCTTGAAGAACAGGCCAGGAGAGGAACTATTCCGGAAGAGGCTGTAATCATGCTTAAAAGCATGGCTAAAGTAGGTTTTAATATTCTTTTTTGCGGGGCTGTTAGAACTGCTAAAACTACCATGCTTACTACATTCCAGTTGCTTGAAGATGCCAGTCTTGAAGGAGTTCTAATTGAATCCAATGCGGAAATACCGCTGCATGAGCTTATGCCCCAGTCTCCTATAATGCAGCTTATTGCCGATGGGGAGGAACTATCCGGTATTACCAAACAGCTTATGCGCTCAGACGGAGACTATATTATTTGTGGAGAAGCAAGGGATGGGAATATGTTAAATCTACTGGTGGAAATTGCAAACCGCGGTACCAGACATTGTAAAAGCACTATTCATCTAACCGATGTATTTGACCTTCCTTATGATATAGCAAGTATGATTGTAGGCAAAAAAGGTGGGAGTCTTGACCATACAATAATAAAAGTTGCTAAAAGTTTTCATTATGTCTTTAGCTTTATACAGCTTCCCGACCGTTCCAAAAAAAGATTAAAGGGTATTTATGAAATCAGGTACGACTACAAGACACACAGAATATCAATACACGAGATATGCAAGTACGAGCTTGAGTCTGACAGCTGGACTTTTGCATGTGATATAGGCAGCGATAAGGAAGCTATTGCCAGAGAAGAAAATTACCAGGCGTTTTTATCATACGGGAAAGAACTTAAAATACTGGCTGAAAAATTTCCTATGGAAGAGCACAATACTGCAGTACCTTTTTACTCAAGGGGGAGCTGATTTCTATGGTCGGTATTATTGATATGATATTGAGAATTTTTATGTATGGCGTACTTCTAACTGGAATATGGTTATTCTTAGGAAGGCAGACGGTAAGTTTTATCAGGCAGCGAAGTAAGAGACATAGATTTGAGAGCAAACCTACCGGACAATCCGGTAATAAGTTTACGGCCCATATTAGACTGCTTATTGTGCTAACCACCGGAAGAAAAGGAAAAGACGTTGTTTTTTATTTTATGTTTTTATCAATATGCTTATTTACTGTCTCCTTTTCTGTTTTTACAGGACTGTTAGGAGTGAGCATATTTTTTGTTTTAATGTCAACTCTTTTTAGTTTTCTTCCATATATTTACTTGCAGTTTAGACTTAAAAGCATACAGCTTTTGGGAAGCTATGAAGCAGAAAATCTACTGAGCGAACTAACCAATATGTATAAGATTTCAGACTTTAATATGATTTCTGCAATAGATACAACTATAAGCACTATTAAAAATTGTCCTCTTTCAAAGAAGGCGTTATTTATTTTAAGTTTAAAAATAAAAGAGTACCGGAGCAGGGAAGAATTGCAGTCCGCGATAGATTTTTTTGTGGCTATGTTTGCTACTGAATGGGCGGCACTTCTGGGTATGAGTATTTTTGAATCTATTTTAAACGGCAACAACGTTTCAGTTTCCTTAGATGACATACTGTCAAATCTGAAACAGATAAAGGATTCCATAGAAAAGGACAAGAGGGCAAATTATGAGGCGTTTACTATGGTTAAGTTTGTAATTCCTATCATTTACGTTTTATCAGTTTTTGTTTGTATAAAATATTTCGGGTTTACCCTGGGGAAATTTTTTCACTACCAGTTTTATACGTCACTGGGTATAAAATTTTTAATTACTATTATTGTACTTTCAATAATTAGTTTTTGGTCTATGTATCTCTTGAGTAAACCTAAATTTGATTTTTAAAAAAGGGGCTAAAATGAGTTTGCAAATAATTTATTTTGTATTAATTTCTATTATGGCTATAGGTTCAATTGGACTATTTATCCGCGGCTCTCTGGGCACATTACCTGCATGGAAGGCAAGGTTTGGAAGCAGAGGCAGTGCAAAAAAGAGTTTGGCTGGAGGCGAGACCCTTTCTTTTTGCGGGGTAAATATTTCTATTTTAAATTATCAAGTTATACGGTTTAGCGTCTTAGGGATATGGTTGGTTTTGGCAGTACTGCTAAAAATAACAAGAGGTCTGCCTTCTTTTGGACTTCAGCTTTTTTTACTTGCTGCTTTATTTGTAGCTACTATTCCAAAATCTAAAATGGGTAGAATAAAACTGCCATTTTTATATATTAGTAGCTTCTTTGGTAAAGTAAAAAGGGAAGCAGCAAACAGGGAAATATATCGCACTATTTCCCAGCTTATAAACCTCTTTACCATAAAAGGGGAAACCATTTTAGGATCAAATTATATCCTGGGAGAAATTGTAAAGTTTAGCAAAGTTACCAAACCGGTATATCTTCAAATGCTTTCAATGTGGAATATGAACATGCGGGAAAAAGCAGCAGAATATTTTGCCGACGCAATAGGCACAAAGGAAGCAGCCGATCTAGCCACTATATTTTTAAAGCTCGACTTCATAAGTCCCAAGGAACTTAAAGGTCAGCTTACCAATTACCAGAATAATATCAAAACAGAGGCAATTACGGCAAGGGAAAGGGTAAATGAGAGAAACGGAAACCTTATCTATATACTGGCCATTGTTTCAGCAGTAGTGGTTCTTTTAAATTTTTTGGTAATAGTTTTAACAGATGTTTTCTCGTCTTATAATTTATTATCTTTTAAATAGAAAGAAAGGGGTATCTGTGAAGACATTTATTGTAATAATGGCCACAGTAATTTTAGGTATTTTAATCTGGGGCCTTATACTGGGGTCAGGGGAAAATTCCTTAATATCTCAAGCAACCAGAATTTTAAGCTACGGGATAAGCCAGCTTCAAACAATTCCATAAAAATCTATTTTTATTTAAGGACCGGCCAAATATGAAAACTTTTATAGTAACCATTGCAGCCATAATTTTACTTATGGTATTTCCCATGCAGAATGTGCAGGATATAGTAAATTCCCATAAGATAGAAAGGTTTGATGAGATAGTCTATAGTGCGTGCCAGAAAGCACGCACTGACGGCCGGTTTACTCCGTCTAATATCTCCCAGATGAAAAGCAGTATCCTTTCGGAGTTTCCGGATGTAGGCGAAGATGAAATCATAATAGATGTAACTACTTCCATGAAATATAAAAGATTTGAATTTGACAGCAGAGAAACTATCAACTACAGGATCGGTATACCTATAAAGAAGATAGTTAACCTGGGCAAATTTTTGGGAATAAAAGATGAAAATAATAGATTTAATTATATTATGGAAGGTTATGTTCTAAGTGAGGCAGTTGAGTGAAAATCTTTATAATAACTGTTGCTGTAGTTATACTCTATTCTTTTACTATTGTCTTTGGCCAGGACTACAGACAGGCTCAGGTAAACAGCTACAGGCTAAAATATGTGTGCGAGGAGCTTTCTGCTACCGGAGCTTCATTTTTTGATAGAGAGAAGTATTCGGAAGGGTATACCATCTTTAAAACCGAGGAGGGTATTAATGCTATAAAAGATCAGTTAACCAGTCTTCTTTCAGTAGACAGCAGCATGACACCTGTAGAAAATTCTTACTGGTCTAAAAATATTGAGCACAAGGTTTATTTTTATGATGATTCAGGTATCTGTAAAGTTTATACTAACGGAAGTCCGGACAGGGAAGAAACCTTTACTTATGGTGATACGCACAAAGATGATTGGACTTCATATAATATAGTTATTTCTGATCCTACTGTAGTTGTTACCATTAATGCCGGACCGCCTAGATTTAGGTTAAGATTTCTAGATTACCTGCCGGATATTATAAGGAGCTCTTCTCATGAATGGAAAGAAAGATGAGTAGTAATTATTGGAAAGTATAAAATATCTTAAGATTAAAGATTATAAATTATTTGTTATAGAAATCGGCTTATAGACTAATTCCAAAAACTAATAAAACATTTTCAAAATGCTATACTTATGCTGTAAAAC
>JAMCQQ010000054.1 GCA_023379515.1 Actinomycetota bacterium | reverse complement strand
AGACACGGGGAATTTTAGCATTTGCAAAAAATGTATATCTGTCCTTGATTTGTTATGCTCTCAAGCTCTTTGACATTGCTATATCAATCTAATGGGAGTATTGCACCAGACTCATTAATATCGGCACGAAGACCCGGCTGAAATCGCTCCGTGAGCCGTATATGAATAATATTGAAAAGGCGAACGGAAAGATTAGATGGGTCAAGTGCCTATTGACAAGTCCTATAATGTTTAATATAATGCCCTAACTTAAGAATCCATGAAAAAATATTTATTCTCCTTCTGTTTATTCGCCGTCGGCTATATGCTATTAGCAGTCTCCGTGAACGCTGACACCTCGTGCCAGCCGATATACGGCGGTGGACAAACCTGCGAACAAGTTGGAAACATTTCAGTCAACAAAACCGTTTTAAATCCTAAAACAAACACTTTTGTCGACAATCTCGATGTTAACGATGTTAAATTTTCTCCAGATCAAACTATAAACTTTAAAATCAATATAACAAATACCGGATCAGCAAAACTCAATAAAATAAGCCTTCGGGATGTATTTCCGCAATTTGTCAATTTTGTGTCGGGCACGGGAAATTTTGAAGCCAGTATGAAACTTTTATCATTTACAATCGACGGATTAAATCCGAACGAGACAAAAACATTTGATATACAAGGAAAAGTAGCGCCAAACGATCAATTACCGAATGATAAAGGAATCGTATGTGTTGTAAATCAGGCGGTCGCGACGGTCGAAGGCACAGGGCAGGTAAGCCAGGATAATAGTCAATTTTGTATTCAAAAAACTGTTTTAACAGCAGAAACGACAACCAAAGGCGGACTTAAGGTTTTTCCACAACCTACCATTACAACCACTCCGTCGACAGGACCAGAAATGTGGTCTCTTTTAGGATTAATCCCGACAGGAACTTTGGGATACTTTTTGAGAAAAAAATCTTTAATTAAAAACAAAAAGAATCTTTCCGCTTAAAACTTAGCATTATTAACTTGCTTTTTAGAACTGTCCGTGCTTATTTTAAGCGGATAACTGAAGGGGGGTGAAATAAATGACAAGATTAGAACGAGTTGAATTACAACCCACGGGAAAAGTGGCCCAAATGGAACCTGCTCAATCCCAAAGACCACATTTCAGAATTTCCAGAAGAGGTGAAGTCACTGGAATTATAATGGCAGGAGGAATAGCTGCCGCAGTAATGGCCGGATGCACTCAACAGGAAAAAGATTTAGCCCATAAACAATTAGATGCGTTATATGGAAAACAAAACGTAAATACTATCCTCGTTGCTGCAGAGAAATTCCAGGCCGATGCCGTAAAATTGGTTGCGACACCGGAAAAACAAGATCAAATTCTTGCTTTACCAATTCCCGTACCTTCTGTAATTTCGGGAGACATGGTCAGAGAGTTAAGACAAGGTGGACAAAACCAAATGTATAAAGAGAGAGAATGGTTTCACCCTGTTTATGATATTACACAAGAAGATAAAGCCCATGATTACAGAGGAATAGGCCCTTGGTATCCGGTAGCTTTTGAAAACGTTGATAAAAACGCTGCCGTTCTTACTTCCCACGGAAATGTAGGAGAATTAATCGTTTCCGGAAGAGACGGAGGAAAAGTCATGGTTGCAGTTATGCAGCTTGACAAACATCAACACGAAGGAGCATGGGGAACAGATCCAGATACCGGAAGGTTTGTGCAAAGCGACAAATGGGATATGCAATACAATTTCCATGGCTTAGAACCTTTACAGGAAATATTTGTAATCGATCCCGATACCGGAAAAATTTTAACATGGCCGGATGGTTCACCTGTAATTTACAGGGCCAACGAACAAGGAATAGCAGCTTTTGCGATTCCAGGAACTAAAGGCAATGATGTAAGAGTCGGGTTTGTATTTAAAATGCCCGCACAAGTTAAAGGAGAACAAGCACCAGAGGTTAAAATAGAACGCGGTCCAAACGATAATCCGGGAAAAACCGGAGAAAATCCTTTACCAGACAGCGTTGCTAAACCTATGGTTCCTGAAAAATAATTTATTTTTCAATTATTTAAGCTTAAATTAAATACGCGCTTTTAAGAGGCGCGTATTTTTTGGTGAATCTATTGAAGATACTTGATAACCGCTTCTGCTGTTTTTCCCCAGGAAAATTTTTCGCTCGAATATCTATAAAGACTATCTCCCAACCTTTTCCTGAGCGTATTACTATTAATTAATCTATATAAAGCCTTCTTAAAAACCTTCTTGTCTTTAGACCTCACCATTAATCCTGTTTTATTGTTTATTATTATTTCTCCTGCTCCCCCGCTATCTGTAGCTACTACGGCGATTTTACTCGCGGCTGCTTCAAGCAGTGCCATCGGCATTCCTTCACTGTGCCATGAAGGATAGGCAAAAATGTCGGAATTATAGAGTAGTTTTATAACCTCTGGTTTTGAAAGGGCTCCTTTTACTAAAATATTAGTCATTTTAAATCTTTTAACCTTTTTTTTGAAGGAATTAGCAAGCGGTCCCGGACCGGCAAATATAAAATCTACCTTCGGGGTCTCTCCTGCTATATCAAATAAAATTTGAACCCCTTTGGATTCGATCATCCGGCCGACATAAACCACTTTTACTCTGCTATTTTTTGAAGACAATCGAATCGTCCTTAAGGAATTATTGTTCATGCCCGGGTAAGCCAGATAAGAATTTATCCCAAAGGCTTGTTTTAAGAAGTTCTTTGTTTTCTTGTTTTGAGCAAAAACTATATCAAAAAGAGATAAAGATAATCTTACTATGGTTAAATCGATCAATTTTGCTATAAATCTTATAACAGTATTTTTATGCATTGGATGCCCGGCACAATGGTCGGTTATAATTATTTTTCTTCCGATTAACTTGGCGTATAAAGGAGCCCACCAGGATGAATCAAAAAACCTCGTCGAACAGTGAATAAGATCGTAAGATTTACGATGAGTATATAGAAATTCAAGAAGTAAAAATGGGTTTGCGAGACAAAATAAGCCCGGTAATGTGTTCCAGCAAGGAATTCTATATATATTAATACCTTTATAATTCTCTACTCTTTTGGCATTATCGGTGTTGTAGCAGAGTACGTCGACCGAAACATCAGAGTATTTTTTCTTTATAAATACATATAGATCCAGCATGTATTGCTGGCTTCCCCCTATATGCGGATAAAAAAACGGAGTTATTACTAAAATTCTTTTCATAATATTTGAAAAACAGCTATCTCGTCGTTTTTATACAAAAGCTTAAAATCCTGATCGCTCTTTAAAAAATCTACATATGCGCTGTCTTGCTCGGTCATAATTTTAGGCGCCCAGACATTATAAAAGAAACTTTCCTTTTCCTTTTCCGAGAAATTCTGCCAGGCAAAATATCTTCCGCCGATTACAAAGATTGTATCCCTTTTAGCTTTATTTTCGGATGACAATTGATCTTTTATATTCAGGAGCTTCTCTTTTATCATCTTTTTATTGCTTAAATCATTTATCTCAGACAGGGTTTTACGCGTAGACAAATTCATATAAGCTCCTCCCTGCGTATTAATTCCGGATACCGCCTCTAAAACATATTGAGTACCAGGATCGCTAATTAGAAAAGTGTCTTTGCTTAAATTTAAAGAAAGCCATTCACCGGCAGCAACTTCCTCTTTTGATATTTGGGTATCAATATTTTCGAAGCGGAGGGGCTCTTTATAAACCAACTGGTTTTTATAAAAAGTTATAAGAAAAACAACTACTATCCAAAAAAAGCCTACCATCCTAAAAAATCTGGGCAATTTAATAAGTAAGACGCCAATCCCGCAAACCAGAAGAAGATTAACAAAATACCTGCCCAAAACAAAAAATTTAAGAAAATAAGAAAATGGCGCGAGCGAAAGGCCGAAAACTAAAAGCGCGATAGCCAAAAGCAATTTTTGAGCCTGATTTCCCTTTATTACTATAAATATATAACCTATAAGCGAAAAAGCAAAAAGAGTAAGGCCGTACCAGTCGAAAAGAAATACTATTTTTTGGGGTAGAGAAAAATTGAAATGCGAAGCCTCTTCAATTCCGAGCGTCTGCCAACGTCCTAAAAAATTGAGGCCGATTAAGCCTGCCGATAGTAAAGTAGAAAAAATGACAACTTTATTTAAAAAACCATTCGACGGATTATATCGGTTTACCAAAAAGGAAACGACCAAAATTGATAAACAGAGAACACCAACGACATAGTGCATCAAGAAAACAACTATTGCCGCAATAATCAGTAATATTAACCTGTATTGTTTAATCTGAATATAAATAAGTATCATTATCAATGCCACTAACGTCTGCGGTATTAAAAACAATGAGGAATACACCATTATTGATTCAAACACCAAAGAGGCAACAACCGCAGAAACAAAACCGAAAAAATTGCTGTTGAAAATCTTTTTCGCGAGAAAAAATGAGGCGACAATCGTTAATAAATAATGCCAGTACTGAAGCCACCAATAAACACCCAAAAGATTTCTTTGAAAAATAATTTTTGGAAGAGACAATAAAATCTGAAATAAAGGAGAATAACTGTTAAACGTAAAAGTATCTGATATCTGTGACGTTAATAAAGACAGTTTTCCTCGAGAAATTGTATTAGCAAGGGTTATGTGTTCATATGTATCCCAGCTTAGCTGTAAAGGATAAGGGGTATTTCTTAACCATATTAAAAAATATATTAATGTAACGAAAGCTATCAAAGGAAAGAAAATCAAAATCGCTTTTTTATTTATCCGCGGCTTATTTTTTCTAAAAGACAAGGCAATATTAAAAATAGATAAAATACTTATTCCGATAGCAAGTACCCTGATTACTTGCGCAAAATTACTAAATCCAAATAGGTTTAATATTCCGGCTGTAAAAAAATACAAAATGAACCAGGTAAAGGCTCCCAAAATCCACGCCTGAATTATATTTTTAGTAAAAAACCTGCCTGCTAGGTATGGGACAAAATAAAACGACAAACTGATAAAAAAATCGATAATCATATTAAGACGGAAAGTAAAGATTCTGTTTTAGCACGCTCTCGGTGTCTTTTATAACTGATTTAACCTCCAGCAAGTGCCATTTATCCTGCAGAAATATCTGATCCCGGGGCGATACAGGAATTTCTATCTGTGTCTTTCCCCTACTATCTAAGACGATGATTTTGGAAATGCCTGCCGGAAAAAACTGATTCTCTCCCAGCACAAAAGGCAGAAGATTTAATTTTAAGGCTAAATTCATTTTCTCCCCGTTAAACGAATTACCATTGAAATAAACCCTATGCATATTATCAGAAATCAGACAATCCGGGCAAAAAATAACCGCCTGGCCGATACCGGTTGCGACTGTTTTGACAAACTGCACTTTTCTTGTAATTTCTATTCTGTCGGATTTGTCTTCGATACTATAATTAACCGTGATATTACCTTTTGAGTTATTTCCCGAAGCTCTCCATATAAGCTGCTTTTCGCCAAAAAGCAAACCTTTTATCGTCAATGAAATTTGTTGAAATAAACTGCCTTTATCCGAAGCCTTTATTTTAGTTAATAAATGGTCTTTAGCAAATCCGTCGTAATAATAGTCGTTTAAAGGTGAAACAGACAAAATCAACTTCCCAGAATTATTATAGAAATCAATATTGTAAGCCGCAGTTTTAACCTCGCCATTTTTTATAAAAATGTGGTCTGTTTGTATTTTTGAAAGAGTAAAAACCAGAGATGATAGTCCTATAATTATAATAATAAATAGCCTCATAATATTTTATTCAGATATAATCTATATTGTAAAACGGATATTAATGTGTTATGATTATATTCAAATAGCGAAGAAAAATCAATCCTATAATAATTATGACCCGGCATAAATATTTATCACTCGTAATTCCCTGTAAAAACGAAGCCAAAGCATTACGATTGGTTTTAGGTAGCCTACCCAAAACAATTGATGAGGTAATTGTAGTAGACAATAATTCTAGCGACAAAACCAAAAACACAGCCCGGGAATTTGGGGTTAAGATTTTTTCCGAAACAAAGAACCAAAATGGTATTGGCTACGGTTTTGCCTTGCAAAAAGGAATTAAAAAAGCAAAAGGCGATATTATAATCTGCATGGATGGAGACGGATCATATCCCACCGAGGAAATCCCAACCATCGTGAATCATCTCTTAAAGAAAAATCTGGATTTTATATCGTGTAATCGCCTACCGTTCAAAAACCCTAAAAAAATGTCTACTGTAAGAACATTTGGAGTAAAAATACTAAATATTTTTATCCTCGCTTTGTACGGATACAAACTCCAAGATTGTTTAAGCGGAATGTGGGTGTTTAAAAGAAATGTTTTTAATGATTTAGACTTTACCGAAGGAGGCTGGAATTTTTCTCTGGAAGTCAAATTAAAAACAATCATTAGCCCGTATTTTAAATTCGTCGAATTCCCTATCTCTTATAAAGACCGTATCTTTGATCAAAGTAAACAAAATCTATTCAAAACCGGGCTTCAACACGTATTTTACCTTCTTAAATTTAAGATCAATCTTTTTAAATCGATCTTAAGACTGGACTATTCCTTTAAATCCTGGCTCAGAAATGTCTAGGACCCGATACATACCGTACAGTTGATAAGTTTTGAAAGGATTGTACAATGGCTCGTATATGCGGGCTTTCAAAACATTTCCAGAGATTCAGATTTGTTCTTCTAATTTATCAAAAACAGCACTTAAAAGACTTGAGTGGTTTGATTTCTACAACAGCCATGGAGAGAATATCTCTCTAACCTCAAGACACTTTGGTATTTCAAGAGATACATTCTATCTTTGGAAGAAAAGATTAGACACTATAAACACCTGTAAAGGTGAGACCTTTACATATAATGTTTGACAACCCTTGACAACATATGTTAGACTTTAACTCTTAATATATTTATGTCTGCCCTCATGTAATACTAATTGCCCCGAAAAATTTTTTATGAAATACAATGAATCATTAGTTTCTGTTATTTTACCCGTTTACAACGCAAGCCCTTATTTAGTCCCGTGCCTGGAAAGCCTCTTAAATCAAGTCTATAAAGATATCGAAATAATCGCGATCGACGACTTTTCTAGAGACGACTCGTATAAGATACTTAAAGAATTTAAAAAAATGGATGCGCGGGTACGCGTTTATAAGAATGTCAAAAGATACGGCGTAGTCGTAACAATGAACAGATGTTTACGGCGCGCTAAAGGAAAATATATCGCGTTCTGCCGCCCCAAAGATATTAACTACTTAAACCGCATTAAAAAACAAGTCACATTTTTAGAAACCAACCAAAAAACAGTCGCAGTTGGAACCCAATGCACATTTATTAACGAAAAAGGCCGGACCTTCGGAAAAAGCGATTTCCCCATACAGAGTGAGATCGTTTGCCAAAAGCTTTTAACCGGACAATCGACCCAGTTTGAAACCGTTATGATAAATCGCTCTATTTTACCCAAAGATATCCTTAAATTTAATTTAAACTTCTATCCCTTAATCTTTGTCGAATTATTTATGAAGCTCGTTAAATTCGGAAATTTTGAAAACATCCCCGAATACCTCTATTACCACCGGAAAAGCGAGGACAATTATTTCCAAACCCTCAAGAAATACCCGTCTTACATTAAGCTTTGGATAAAATCCGCGCTTGTATACGATTACAAACCGCCAATCAGTTCTCTTCTTTCCCCTCTGACAAATTACTAATTTTATCTTATTCCCAAGTTATCCCCATTTTTTTACTGATTACGATTATATTGAAATAATAGTCTATTCGGAATCAAATTTACTCTAGGTTTATCCATTTTTGGGGCTGTTTTTGCTATAGGTTGACACTCTTGACAACCCGTGATAGAATATTTAGGAGTATGAAATTTTTACTTTCACTAATCGGAATT
>JAMCQQ010000053.1 GCA_023379515.1 Actinomycetota bacterium | reverse complement strand
GGATTAATTGTTGCTTTATAGGGTAAACTAAAAACAAAATTTGAACCTTTACCTTTTGCGCTCTCGACTCTTAACGAACCATTATGTCTTCTGATAATTTCCGAGCTCAAATAAAGGCCAATACCAAGCCCGGGAAACTCTTCTTTAGCTCTGAAAAATTTATCAAAAATTTTACCGTGATATTTTTTTTCAATCCCAATTCCATAATCTCTAATTGAGACCTCAGCTTCGTTCCCTTTATCATGCAATGTAATGATTACCTTACCGCCTTCCGGGGAATACTTAACCGCGTTTGACATCAAGTTATTAGTTACCTGATATATTCTCTCTTGGTCTCCATAAATTTTTTTATTTATTTTTCCTCTTAAGACAATTTTATGATGCTCACTTAATTCTTGCGACATTTCCACCACGTCTCCGACAACCTTGTTAAGATCAAACAACTTATTATTAAACTCCAATTTTCCCGACTGCATTCGAGAAACATTAAGTAAACTAGAAATTAAATCCGTTAATTTCGAAAGCTGTTCATTCATTTTTGTAAGATATTTTTTATAATCGGAGTGATGATTTCTTTCCGCAATTTTTTGCATAAGCTGGGCATAGATTTTAAGACTAGTAATCGGTGTTCTTAACTCGTGACTTGCAATGCTAATAAAATTATCTTTAATCTCATCTGCTTGTTTTGTTTTTTTAATTTCTTCCCCTTTCTCCTGAACATCTTTCTCCAGGCTTCTATAATAGTTTTTTAAGTTTATAGACATGTGTTTTAAGCTGTTCGCAAGTGAACCAAGTTCATCGTGAGACCTAGTCGGTATTTTAAAACTAAGGTTTCCTTGAGATATCTTTTCTGCAGAAAGAGCTAATTTTTCAATTGGTAAAGTTACTGTTTTTCTTAAATAAAAATATAGAAGTGATATTAATATAACTGCCAAAATTACCAAGGCAATAGAAATCGTTGCAACCTGACTAACCAAGTTTTCATAAAAAATATTAACGTCTTTTAAGGATCTGGAATTAAAATTTTCGAGTTTTTGTAGGGCTAATCCCATTTCTTCTTTTTTTAAACTCCATTTTAAAAAAACTTCATTTATCTTTTGGTCATCGCCCTCGTTAATTGAAAATATTAAAGAATTTCGTAAATCCGAAATGCCATTTTTTACTTGTTCATAATTGCCAACAAGTTGTTTGTCTTCCTTCGTTTTGGCTAGATCTTTCATTTCATCCACAACCTTGTTTAGGCTTGTTATGTCTTTATTAATAGCCTCAATCCTCTTACCATCTTTATCAAACTTGTAAGACAATACGTTTTGTTGAATTGCATTTTGAAGCGTATGAAGCCTATCAATAAGAATTATTCTTTTCTGAATTTCGGAAACATCTTGTTGAATAAATTTTTTATTGTTATCTATATATCCAACAGCATAAATAAGCATGCCAATCAAAACAAGTAAAGACGCAAACATAAACAGAACTACCTTTTCACTAATTTTCATAAGACAATCCTTTGACTAATCTGGGAAAAATAAACATTCCGAAGCGATCTGCATTAAACAGAAAATTTATGAGGAATAGAGGGAAAACCCTAATTTTCATACCTGCCTTCAATTGGTCACATTTTATCACAACAAATCAAGATAAGCTAGGCATGCACAAAGAATTTAATGCTTATTTTGATCTTTTTATAAATTTAAAAAATCTGCTCATCTCTCCGTTTGCCGCCTTGTCTTGATATAAAAAAGCAAGCTTATTGTCATCGAAGGTCTTAAAAAACTTATTCCAACTTATTTCTACAAATGAATCTTTTTTGCTATATTTTGGAAAATATATTCTGAGTAGCCCTGCTCCTCTTCCTGTGTCCTGGGTATTTTTTACAACACTTGGACTTCCATCTCGTTCCGACGCCCACTTTTTTATTTCATCATGATCTGTTGTTATCATTGGCTCGCTTGTCATTTATTCTCACCTCCTTTGTTAGTATCCACTAAATCTTTCCGTTCTAATATTATCTTTGTCAATTTTCAAATCCTCCAAAACATCACTCATGCCGGAAACAAAACCAGGAGGACCGGCGATCATATATAAGGATTTATCAAAATCTGCAAGATAATCTTTTAAGAATTTCCCATCAATTCGTCTTTTTTCTCCCATCCAATTTGCATCTTTGGTCATTGTCAAAACCAATTTACAATTCAAATTTTTATTAAAAATTACTTGAAGCTCATCCAGAAAAGGAATACTTGCTCTGTCTTTGTTGGTATAAATTAAAGTTATTTTATAATCAAAAAGCTTTCTGTCTCTAATGAAACGTACCATGCTCATAAAGGGAGTTATGCCTATACCTCCAGCCATAAAAACCAAAGGCTTATCCGAACTTGGTAAAACAAAATCTCCCTGAATATTTTTAATTTCCACTTTTGTCCCTAAATCTAATTTTGAAAGCGTTTGTTTAAATCCCGAACTCCTAAGTCTAGTTGTCATTTCTATCGTTTTATTTTCCGCCGGAGAATTTACAATAGAAAAATGACGGGTTGGACCCCGTTTATCATCAAAGAGCAGGGATGGCAAAGTAACAAAAAAGAACTGTCCGGGCTTAAAGTTAATTTCTTCCGGATATTCAAATCTCACCCACATTGTTCCTTCTGCAATTGCTTTTCTGTCTGCAATCACTGATTTCATGAATTTAACTATAAAATAAATAATTAATGTAGATGATAAGAAAGCAATAAAATGTTGTAAGAAAATTAAATGGGGATTCTAGTTACTATGGCTTCGCCTTGATGGACTTTTTAGTAAAAAACTTTTAAATGATGTTTCACCGTTTCTGATGTGACGCATATAACTTACACAATCACCTTGATTTTTAAATGAAGGAGACTCGAAATCTCTCCAGCCTTCGCCTTCGCAATCATCTTTAGGATTATAGTTTTCCGGAACAGGAGTTAATGTTGGGGCTGATGTGGGAGCGCCGGGATTTGAAGAAATTATCGAAAAATTATCAAAGTAAAATCCTTTTCCTAAAATTCCACCAACTGTGCCACCTGAAGACCTAAAAAGAACGGAATCAACTGTTTTTGGAAGTTGAGGCGTACCTAATCCCAGCCTATACATATCTTCCAAACTGTTTCCAGTATAACAAGACAGGTTATCAACACATACTGTAACAACATCGTTATTTGAACCATCAGTAAAATCAATAGTTGCTTTTATGTGATGAGAAATATTTCTACTTAATCCAACTGCAACAGGAACAATTCTCACATCAGAACAATTAGAATAAGTACCGCCACTGCCAACACAAACCAAGTCTGTTTTATACTCATCCAGTAAGACAAGTAATCCGTCTGGAACTTGCACATATCTGCTTCCTATCAAAATACTACCTGCAGCTACATCCCTTATAGTTATTGTGCTCATCGGATTTGCGTCTCCTCTATCCATATTCGCTTCTACGGCTAGGTTTTGCTGAACACCCTCCGGATTAGCTGAAGCAAAGTCCCATTCCACTTCAAAGTGAGGCTGTCTTACCCCGGCTGACAGACTAGCATTTTCTGCTTCACTCTCACCTGCCTCATCCTGAAGCGGACTCGATACGACATTACTACCTTGAGTTCGTATTGCATTTGAAATTCTAAAGCTTTTTAGACCGAAATCTCCAAAAGATAATTGAGGAGTAACTTCTTCTTCGTCTATTTGTCCATTAACTATCCATCCATATTGACCACCAACTGATCCTAGATTAAAGTTCTCAAAGTCAGTAGAATAGACATTTGCCTGGGATTTAACGGGATTCGAAAATACTGTAAAGATTAATACTAAACCTGCTAGAATCGCAATAACTACTGCAGCCAAATAAAGCTTGCCTTTTGTAGCCTTAGCTTTAGTTCGTTTTGCCCTAACGCTCTTTTTTGCTTTTCTTTTAATGGACATTACTTAAACGATAACCCTTTTTACTGTCTTCTGTCAAGGAATAAATGTCGTCACTTCATAATAAGAAAAACGTAAGAGATTACTATATCCCTAGACAAGATGAGCAACTCCAATTAGAATTATTCTTATGATTGGAAAAGTCGATAATATTAATGCCAAAGCAAAAGAGAATCAGTACTTTAGACAAGTACTAGAAACCTCTGACCACACCCAGGTTGTTATAATGAGTATTCCTCCACAAGGTGAAATTGGATCGGAAGTTCATCCGGATAATGACCAGATTTTATATCTGGTTGATGGAGAAGGAAGGGTTGTCTTGGATGGAAGCGAAGAACCTTTTAGAAAAGGCGACTTGGTTTTGGTAAAAGCTGGAGTAGAACATAATTTTATAACTGTTGGGACTGAGCCAATGAAGATAATTACAACTTATTCCCCACCTCACCATCCAGAAGGAACAATTCATAAAACTAAAGAGGAAGCGGAAGCTTCCGAACATTAAATAAATATCTTCCAATTTTTTTCACCTTGATTCGGACTCCTTATTTTCTTTGGCTTCTCCGGAGTCGCTCTTATGCTCACTCCCTTTTACTTCTTTATCGTCTTCCTTTTTTTCAGGTGACAAGAGCTTTTCTATCTCTTTTTTATTTTCAAACGTAGCGTGTTCTCTTGCTGACTTTAAATTTTCTTGGCTTTCTTTTATTTTTTCTTGACTATGCTTTCTTTCTGTTTCTTTTTGATATTCTTTAATAGTCTTTTCAACTTTCTTCTGTTCTTTTTTTTTTTTGTCA
>JAMCQQ010000052.1 GCA_023379515.1 Actinomycetota bacterium | reverse complement strand
GAATGGATCCGGATGATATTTCCAATCCTGATAGGTTAATAACGCAATTTAATTTCTTTAAGAAACATCCAAATTGTTCGAATGTGCTTTTGCGGAACATTATTGCGGGATGTGCAAAAGGCGAATAGCGGAACATAATTTTTTTTAATTTGGCTGATGTTGTTGGATATTCCCTTGTAGATATAGGTTTACCATCAGTATTTATAATTTGAATATTTGCTCCAACAATAGCAACTTTTGGATGTTTCTTAAAGAAATTAAATTGCGTTATTAACCTATCAGGATTGGAAATATCATCCGGATCCATTCTGGCAATTATTTCTGCTTTAGCCTCTTTTATTCCTTTATTAAGAGTGCTTGCAAGCTTTATGTTTTTTTTATTTATTATTAGCTTAATACGTTTATCTTTTTTCAAATAAGTTTTAATAATGTCGCGTGTTTTATCAGTGGAGGAATCATCAATAATAAGAAGCTCGAAGTCTTTAAATGTTTGGTTTAGAATGCTCGCTATTGCCTGGCCTATAAAGTGCTCCATATTATATGCTGGCATTAGTACAGTAATGAGGGGTCTTGTATTACCTATATTTTTTTGTCGGTAAGTCATTTTTGGGCCAATACATACATTGCACGGGATACCGGGTAAAACCTGCCGAAATAATTACATTTTAAAATTGAGAATCCAACATCCTTTAATTGTGTAGTTAAGCTCTTTTTAGAGTAATGACGTATATGTGCACCTCTTGGATCAAAATATTCTTCAAAAAAGAGAGTTATTAATATTAAATTTTTTATAAATCCATGATATGGTGTACTAACTAATATTTGACCTCCAGGTTTTAATATCCGGTATAATTCTTTTATTGTTCTTTCGGTATTGTAGACATGCTCTAATACATCCAATGCCAATATAAAATCAATAGATGAGCTTTTTAAAGGTAATTTATCGCCATCTTCAGCATGATAAAACTTAACTTTGGAAAAACGTTTGTGTGCTTTTTTTAGAGCAAGAGAGGAAACGTCAACTCCGAAATATTCTGCTTTTGGATTTATTTTTATTACCTGTTGAAGGATATCTCCTGTTCCGCATCCAAAATCTAAAATTTTTAAATTAGAAGTAGTAGGAATTAAATTTTTTATGGCAGGCCACTTGTAGTGGAAATCGCCTAATCTTTCATTTTGAAGGATCTTCCAGTAATCTTCATAATATTTTGACATATTGCTGGATATAATAGCATGTAGGTTTTAATTCATCCAGTGGGTAGTTTGTTATGATATGATATCGTAGGATTTTGTATATAAATAGAAGAATTTATTGCAAAAGAAATGGGTTATTATGGAAAATTTCCGTACAGATAAATTTAACTTTATTCTTAATCAATGCCGCGGCAAACGGGTATTAGATATTGGATGTATTAATCATACGCTTGAGGCAACCACTAAATCTAATTGGTTTCACAGACAATTGAAAAAAGTCGCCGCTAAGCTTGTCGGTCTTGATTATGAAAAATCAATAGTTAAAAAACTTCAAAAAGACGGATGGGAAATTATAGCAGCTGACGCGCAAAATTTTGATATCCGAAAAAAATATCCAAAAGGATTTGATGTAATTGTTGCATCAGATATAATTGAACACCTTGTTGATCCGGGTTCGTTTCTTACTTGTGTCAGAAAGCATTTAGCGCCAAAAGGGGTACTCATTTTGACTACACCGCATGCATATGGGTTAGCTTTTTTCATTGAAGTTTTAATATTAGGAGAAGAAGTAATAAACGATGATCACACCATGACTTTTTCCCGTAAAAATATGTATTGGTTGATGGAAAAATGTGGATTAAAAGTGAAGGAGTTCTACTGGCTTATTCAGGATAGTAGTTTAATTCACTCTAGTATTGGCAAAAAGATTTTAGCTAAACCATTCTTTTGGATCCAACGTCTCGCTGCAACATTCCGGGCAGGGTTTTCTAAGGAAATGATTGTGGTTGCTATTCCTGGGCCGGCTGTTAAATTGCAGTTTAGTTCAAAGAAATCGTAAATAACCTAGAGGTTTAATTTTTTTATATCCGTTAAGATTACTTCATATCTTTTTGGCGTACCCATATCCTTTGAATATTCGTTTGAAATATAACCATAAATATTAACGCCTTTTTTTAAAAGGATGGGGAAGAAATCTTCCATAAAATCAGAAGGCCCAACGGGCAGAAATTGTAAAACTTCAGGTTCGATAATATAAATAGCGGCACTGGAAAAATTTGTATACGTGATTGGTTGGGGATGAGGAGAAGTATGAATATTTATAATCCGGTTGACACTATCAATCTCTACTAAGTCGCTATCTTCCGGGTGGTCTGTTTTATGAATTAGCAGAGAAACTTGTGAATTATTATTTTTGTGAAATTTTAGGAACTTATTAAAGTTCACTCTGGTAAAAATGTCACCATAAATAACTACAAATGTTTTATCTAAATATTTTTTAAAATTATTCAGCGCTCCTGATGTCCCCAGTAATTCTTCTTCAAAACTATAATTAATTTTTACTTCTAAGTTATCTCCTTTACCCAAAAAGTTTGTTATTTTTTCTGGCCGATGATGAAGGTTTATATAAAAATTTTTAATCCTGAACCTTTTTAAATGTTCAATCTGATCTTGAATTAATGGTTTTCCTTTGATTGGCAGTAATGGTTTTAAAGTAAACGGAAAAGCTTTTTTCATCCGGGTTCCAAACCCTGCAGCCAAAATTACTGCTTCCATAGCCTCTCCCTTTTTAAAATTAACTTTACAGCTTTCAGTAAATCCTTAACTGTATAGTCTGGTTTTGAATTCTGGAAGTCGCTTTGGCCAGATAAAACTGCGATTGTGGTAGCGCCTAAAGCGTTACCTGCGTTGATATCTTTATAAGTATCTCCGATAACATAAGATATATTCAGATTAACTTTAAAGTCTTGGGCAGCTTGTTTGTACATTTCGATACCAGGCTTTCGGCAAATACAAGTTACTCTATATTGTTCTAGATTAGCTTGAGGATGGTGTGGGCAAAAATAAAAACTATCAATTCTGGCGCCTATTTTACCAATCCGGTTATTTATCTCTTGGTGAATTTTCTCAACACCTTTTTCGTCTATTAATCCTCTCGCTACAACAGGCTGGTTAGTTATTACTATTGCTGGAATTTTGGCTTGATTAAGCAGTAGAATAGCTTGAGCTGAGTTAGACAGAAGATGTAAATCTGCTGATTTATATAGATTTTCGAAATTTTGGTTAATAGTTCCGTCTCGGTCAATAAATACGGCAAATGCCTTTTTCATAAAGGTTTTCTACTTTTTTGATTATCTATTTGTTTCTTCATGAAGGTAAGACATGTAGTAAGCAGGTGACTTAAAGTTAGATGTAGGTCTTCAATGATTCCGAAATTATTACTTTGAATGATAATATTTAAATCTGTAAAATTTTTAGCTTTACCTCCACTATTACCGAATAAACCAATTGTAATAGCTTTTTGACTCTTGGCATACTTTAACGCCTTAATAATATTTGGCGAATTTCCAGAAGCTGAAATTCCAATAAGCACATCCTTTGGTCCTATTAAATTTCGTAGTTGCTGGCTAAATATATCTTTAAAAGATACATCATTAGCAAAAGCAGTCATTGTTGCGACATTATCCGTAATTGATATTACTTTTAACCTTTTCTCTTCTTGATTGTAGACATTTGTTAAAGTACCTTTTCCTAAATCGCAAGCCATGTGAGATGCTGTTGTAGCAGAGCCACCGTTACCCATAATGAAAATTGTGTTACCGTTTATGTAGGAATTGAATAACGTATCTGAAATTTTTTGAATGTCTTCTAAGTGGATTTTATTTATGGCTAATTTAAGATCAGAAAAATAGTTTTTTGCAATTGGTTTAATATTAATGTCTGGCATATTTATTTGATTATCTTCTAAGATTAAGGATTGATTTGCTTCCATTTCGTTCAAGATTAAACTTTAGTTCGCGGGAGTTTGATAAAGCTTTGCGTACACTGTCTTGTTTTCCCAGTGGTACGTAAAGCAGTAAGAATCCTCCCCCGCCTGCTCCAACGATTTTACCTCCCAAAGCTCCTGCTTTTTTGGATAAATTATACATAAGGTCTATGTCAGGATTAGAAATTCCCGTTGCCAGTTTTTTTTTAAGTTTCCATCCTTTTTCTAAAGCCTTACTTAAAAAGAGTAAATTTCCTTTGTTGAATGCTTCCAATACTTCAAAACTTTGATCCCGCATCTGTTTTAAGGTTTCTTCAGAATCATTTATTCTCTTTTTTTGTTCTGATAATATCTTTTCTGATTTTCTTGTTTTGCCGGTAAAAAAAAGCATTAAATGTAATCCTAATTCATAAATAAAATCATTGTTAACTTGTGGGGTTTTAGTAATTACAGTTCCATCTTTTCCAAATTCGAAATGGCGTAATCCGCCGTATGATGCAATATATTGATCCTGTTTACCGATTGGTTTTTTTAAAATATTTATTTCAATATCACAGGCATCTTGGGCTAATCTTTCGGCATCGGCTATAACTCCCTGATAAAGATATAGGGCTTGCAAGAGTCCCACAGTAACGCTGGATGATGAACCAAGCCCTGATCCTTCTGATGGAATATCAGAAATAGTGGTTATCTCTATCCCTTTGTGCACCCCGGTTTTCTTCATAGCTTCTCTAATCAATTCATGTTCGATTTGGCTAATGTCTTTGACAGTTTCTTTTTTAGACCAATTCAAGTGAATTAAGTCATCGAATCTTTCCTTAACAATGACATAAATATATTTATCAATTGCTGAGGAAAGAACGGCTCCTCCGTGTTGACTAAAAAACTCCGGTAAGTCAGTACCGCCTCCCGCAAAACTAATTCTTAAAGGTGTCTGTGTAATAATCATATTGATTAGAAACTTCCTTAGTATATCATTTAGCTTTGGAATTGGAATTTTGTTTTTGCCAATGCCATTGGGTCTTAATAATATTTTCCAAAGTAGAAAACTTCGGTTTCCAACCCAGTTCTTTTTTTGCCAGAGAGTTTGAGGCAATTAAAATAGGAGGATCTCCCGGACGCGGGGTAGAGAATTTAAACGGAATCTTATGCCCGGTTACTTTTCTGGCAGTTTTAATTACTTCCAAAATAGAATATCCTTTTTGGTTTCCTAAATTGTATATTCCGGTGGGGTGTTCTTGCCACTTTTCCAAAGATAAAATGTGAGCTTCTGTTAAATCTTTGACATGAATGAAATCCCTGACACATGTTCCATCAGGAGTATTATAATTCTTGCCATAAACAGAGATCCCTTTTTTTAGTCCTAATACTACTTGAAGAACCTTAGGTATTAAATGGTTTTCAGGTTGATGATTATCGCCACAAATATCTGTTGCACCGGAAGCGTTAAAATATCTAAAAATCCGGTATTTCAGACAATAGGCTTTGTGATACCAAAAGAGGATTTGTTCAAACATCAGCTTGGATGATCCGTATGAATTAATAGGATTAGTAGGATGATTTTCATTTATGGGGATAGATAAAGGATTGCCAAAAACAGCCGCAGTTGAAGAAAATATAATTTTGTTACACCCAAATTTCATCATTGCATTTAATAGACTAATTCCTCCTGCCACATTGGTATTAAAGTATACAGAAGGATTAGTTGCTGATTGTTCAATTGTGGTTATAGCTGCAAAGTGGATTACTACATCGATTTTATTTTCACTGAAGATTTTATTTAGGAGCCTTTTATTTAGAAGACTGCCTTTATAAAAGGGAATTTTTGGATTGATAGCTTTTTTGTGTCCGGTATTTAGATTATCAATAACAACTACCTGGTACTTTTTTTCCAGTAGTCTTTGTACGCAAACAGAGCCGATATATCCACAACCGCCTGTTACTAAAACTGTCATAATAAGGAGTAAACTAACATATTTGAAGTTGTTTTTAAATAATCAGGACTTAAGAGAGAGTTTTTTTCCAATACAATCCTCTTTTTAAGAATGCTGTAACTATCGTTAAATTAAAGCTCTCATTAGGAGATTTCCTTTCCGGATGCCACATGATTCCGGCAATTGGTAAATTTGGGTGATAAATACCTTCAATAAGGTCATCGTCACTTTTAGCAAAAGCATTTAATTCTGAAGAAAGTTCTTTTGAGCCTAAACCACAGTTGTGATATGAATTCACATGAAATTTCTCTTCGGTAAAAGCCTTTTGGATAATTGGGTCTATTAGTTTTATTTGATGATTAGTAGCAACATGGTTTTGGCTATTTGGGAAATCTTTTTTTAAATCCTGAATTAATTTACCGCCAAAAGAAACATTTAAGAATTGTGTTCCCCGGCAAATACCTAAGACTGGGATTTGATTAGTCTTAGCAAAGTTTAGAATTTGAATTTCATTTTGATCTCTTTGCGGGGAATAACTGCCTTTCTTATTAAGTTTACCCCCAAATAGTTTAGGATCAACATCCCCTCCACCAGAAAAAATAATCCTTTCTATTTTTAAGTTTCTAAAGTAGTTTGGGATATTCTTTAAAATATTTGGAATGGGGATTACTGTAACGCCAAAACTTTGGTAATACCTAATATATGATTGTTCCAGAGAGTCAACCTGATCGCCGTTTTTATTAACAATTATTCTTTGGGATATGGCAATATTCATGATAAATTAATAAATCTTTTCAAAGTTCCTTCCTCGTCCCACTTAATGGCTTTTTCAAAATCTTCAACTGTATCAAATTCCATCCAACCGTGAGTAATGTAAATAGGCTCAACTTTAAAACCTGCGTTAATTAAAGCTTGCAGCATGCAAGTCATATAAGCTTTTTTGAATGATTTTGATCTTAACCAAGGTTCATCTTTATCGTAATATTTTTTTCTGTTTTGATGATATACTTTTTTTAAAGCTTTAGCCCCCTTTTTAGAGAATTTGATAATACCCACATACCTGACTTTAACTTCTTTCCGAGTGCAATCACTATTCCCAAGGTCAATAATCTTTCCTTCTTTATCTATTACCAAACTTTCCATATCATTTTCCGGTTTATCCAATCTTGCCTGCCAATAAGCCCAGTAATCAGTATCGACTGTGACGCCGATATCAACGCGGCTTTTTAAAACAGCTTCCAAAACCTTTTTCTCGTAAAGAATATCAGAATATAAAACTAAAATATCTTCTGTCATCTCTTTTTCAGCGCAAAAAAGGGTTAAGACCATATTTGTATTAGCAAAATCTTTATTAAGATAATATTTAACTCCTTTGATACGGATTTTTTCCGGCATATATCCACGGATAACCGTTATATCAGAGATTCCAACAGATCTGATCGTATCGATTTGACGTTCAATTAAGGTTTTGCCTTTAAATTCGAGCATGCATTTAGGCAAATTTTGAGTGTACTTACCAAGTCTTGTTCCCATTCCTGCAGCCAATATTATTGCTTTCATAAAGTTGTTTTTTTAATGAATTTGAAATATGATACAGCTGAATTTATCAAAATACAAATCTTTAAATATATGGCTGTAGAAATTGTTCGTCATGGACCAAAAAATAATAATGCTGAGGCTCATCTGACGGGAGTAGAGGCATCTTTAGATCCTACTAAAATGGGAGAGATTAGAGTATTTGCCAGAAATTTTGTTTCCAGGGTTCCTAAAGGATTAATAAGAATAGATTCTACACCAGTAGATAGGGCAGTAGCTACTACCCTCGTCATTTATCAGACCATTGTTAACGAGGGTTTATCTAGCCTTATTCAAGAACCAAAAGTTGATAGCTTAATTGGCTCCTATGAAATCGGACTTGATGGAAAGGTGATAAATTTAAGTCCTGCTGCAATGTCAAAAATTTGGGGTAATGCAAAAAAGGAAGAAAGCTATGCTTATCTGCAAGGAGAAAATAAGCCTTTATTTGCTTGGTCAGAACAGGGTTTTTTTAATCCTCAATCAGAGAATCCTATTGATCCAGGAATCTCCCTTGCTGAAATAGGATGGAGGATAGGAACATATGTTTATTCAAAACATAATGAGATTATTGAAAAAGGTTTAACAAAAAATACTCTAGCGATTGGTCATTCAGGAGATATAGAGCCTTGGCTTTATTTAACATTAGCCATGGAAGAAGGTAAGGATATAACACAAAATGTCGTTATGGCTGATTATTTTAGGCGTACTGGTGGCGCGCTAGAACCTTTAACAGGCGTAAGGATAGTACATGATCAAAGAAATAAGTGTTTTATTCTTACCTACCTTGAGGGAGAAATATTGAGAGAGGATATAAAGAAGAATAAAATATCGCATACTTATACCAAAGCAGTTAAATTACCAAGCCTCATTATTAACCCTGAAGATGTATAAGCTGATCGGTTGTTATTTTTATCCCATTTGCTTTTAAAAGATCAGCGATCTGTTTTTTTTGCTTTTTACTAAAAGAAAATTTTTTGCTCGATACAAAAATGGCTTTCTGAGGTGAAAAATAATTATTAAAATTTTCGTCATATCTTAGTGATGAAATATCATAAGTTCCGGGTCTTAGATGGCCGTAAAGTTCTAAGAAATCTTTAACTGTTAATTCTTGTCTTGATAATTTATATAAATGATTACTTATTTTTTTTGTTATTGTATTGAGAGAGTTAATAAACAGGTTATATTTATTCTCTGAAATAATATTAAGCTCAGTAAGTGATTTTAGTATCTGGGTTGCAATAAATGCTGCTCTGGCTATTCCGGCAAAAGGTAGCGTCCCATATCTTTTGCAATCTTCGATTAACCAGAAGACTTTGTCTACTAAAGGCATCTGGGAAGAAATAATGGTAGTGTATCGGGATTTTAGAATTTCAATTTTGTATAAATCTTTTTTATATATAAACCATTTTTAGGGTTAATAATCTTATTTGTTAA